>JANMMH010000428.1:0-11365 GCA_031373055.1 Rubrivivax sp.
TGCACGATGCCGGCGACGGGGCTGACCGCACCCGCGCGCACGTTGGTGACGGTGCGCGCCACCGTGCCCGTGGCGGGGATGCCGCCAAAGAGCGGCGTGATGAGGTTGGCGATGCCTTGCGCCATCAATTCCTGGTTCGGATCGTGGCGCGGGTGCGCAGCCATGTTGTCGGCCACGCGTGCGCACAACAGCGACTCCACGGCGCCCAGCAGCGCGATGGTCAAGGTGGGGATCACGAGCTGCTTGGCGCTGACCCAGCTGAACTCTGGCCAGGCCAGCGTGGGCAGTGACTGCGGGATGCCGCCAAAGCGGCTGGCAATGGTCTCCACCGGCAGCTGCAGCAGCTGCACGGCCAGCGTCGCGCCGACCAGCACGATGAGTGTGCCCGGCACATGCGCCGCCCAGCGCCGCAGGTGGTGCAGCGCACCGGGTTGCGCTGCCGGCATGGCATAGGACTTGGGCCACAGCACCACCACGAGCAAGCTGGCCGCCGCGATGCCCAGCGCGTGTAGGTTGACGCTGTGCGCATGCGCCAGCAGCACTCCGATCTGCGTGAAGAAGTCGGCGGGCAGCTTGGGCGTGCTCAGGCCGAAAAATTCTTTGAGCTGTGACAGCGCCACCAAGAGCGCAATGCCGTTGGTGAAACCGATGACGATGGGCACGGGCACATAGCGCACCAGCGCGCCGAGCTTGAAGAGGCCCATCGCAAAGAGCAGCACACCGGCCAGTGCCGTGGCGATGAGCAGGTTGGGTAAACCGTAGCGCTCAACAATGCCGTAAACGATGACGATGAAGGCGCCAGCGGGCCCGCCGATCTGCACGTTCGAGCCGCCCAGCGCCGAGATCAAGAAGCCGGCGATGATGGCGGTGAAGATGCCTTGCTCGGGCTTGACGCCGGCGGCAATCGCGAAGGCCATGGCCAGCGGCAACGCGACCACGCCGACGGTGATGCCCGCGCCGATGTCGGCGCCGAGCTGCTTGCGGCCGTAGCCGCGCAGCGTATCGAGCAGGCGCGGGCGAAAAGGGTGCAGGCGGCCGATGAACATGGCGGGCGCGGTGTTGAGCTAGAGGCGACTTCAGCCCCCGCGCCGTCAACTCACGCGCAGCCCCGGTGTGGCGCCAGGCCAGGGCTCCAGCACGTAGAGGCCTGGCGCGGTTTTTTCGTCGGCGTGGCTGGCCGCGAGCACCATACCTTCGGACACGCCGAACTTCATTTTGCGTGGCGCCAGGTTGGCCACCACCACCGTCAACTTGCCCGTCAGCTGCTCGGGCGTGTAGGCGCTTTGGATGCCGCTGAAGACCTGGCGCGTGCGGCCTTCGCCCAGGTCCAGGCTGAGCTTGAGCAGCTTGGTGCTGCCTTGCACGCGCTCGGCGGCGGTGATCATGGCAATGCGCAGGTCGATCTTGCTGAAGTCGTCGATGTCAATTTGCGCGGCGATGGCTTCGCCACCCGGCACGGGTGCGGTCTCCACGTCTTCAGGCACGAAGACCAGCTCTTTGACGCTGGCCAACTCCACGCGCTGCATCAGGTGCTGGTAGGTGCCAATGGTGTGCGCGCCCATGGCGCGTGCGGCGTCGGCCCAGCGCAGCGGCGCGATCTGCAAGAAGGCTTCGACCTGCGCCGCCAGCGCGGGCAGCACCGGCTTCAGGTAGAGGGTGAGCAAGCGAAAGGCTTCGATGCACACGCTGCACACGTCGTGCAGCGCGCGCTCCATCTCGGGCTTCTTCGCCAGCTCCCAGGGCTTGTGCTGGTCCACAAAGGCATTGACCTGGTCGGCCAGCAGCATCACGTCGCGCAGCGCCTTGCCGAATTCGCGCTCGTCATACAGCGTGGCAATGGTGGCCGACTGCGCACGCAAGCCGTCAAGCAGCACGCGGCCTTCAACACCTAGGTCGCCGCTGAGCCGCCCGTTGAAGCGCTTGTGCAAGAAGCCCGCCGCGCGGCTGGCGATGTTGATGTACTTGCCTACCAGGTCGCTGTTGATGCGCGCGCAGAAGTCTTCCGCGTTGAAGTCCAAGTCTTCGACTTTGGCGCTGAGCTTGGCGGCGATGTAGTAGCGCAGCCATTCAGCGTTCAGGCCGAGCGCCAGGTACCTCAGCGGGTCGATGCCGGTGCCGCGGCTCTTGCTCATCTTGGCGCCGCCCACCGTGAGATGGCCGTGCACGTGGATGCGGTCGGGCGTCTTGCGGCCGCTGAACTTCAGGATCGCCGGCCAGAACAGGGTGTGGAAGGTGACGATGTCTTTGCCGATGAAGTGGACTTGCTCCACCGCCGGGTCGGCGAGATAAGCGTCGAAATCGATCTGCTGCGACGTGAGCCAGGCTTTGAGTGAGGCCAGATAGCCCACCGGCGCGTCGAGCCAGACGTAGAAGTATTTGCCCGGGGCGTCGGGGATCTCGATGCCGAAGTAGGGCGCGTCGCGGCTGATGTCCCAGTCGACCAGGCCCGTGCTGCCGTCTTCCTTGCGCTTGAACCACTCACGTACTTTGTTAGCCATTTCGGGCTGCAAGCGGCCGTCTTGCGTCCAGCTCTCAAGAAACTCCACGCAGCGCGGGTCGGACAGGCGGAAGAAAAAGTGCGAGCTCGATTTCATCACCGGCGTGGCGCCGGAGAGTGCCGAATACGGATTCTTCAAGTCGGTGGGGGCATAGACCGCGCCACACTTTTCGCAGTTGTCGCCGTACTGGTCAGGCTCACCGCAATTGGGGCAGGTGCCCTTGATGAAGCGGTCGGCCAGGAACATGCCTTTGACGGGGTCGAAGAACTGCTCGACGCTGCGCTCGGCGATGAGCTCGTTTTTGCGCAGCGCGCGGTAGATGTCTTGCACCAGGGCATGGTTTTCGGGCGCGCTGGTGTTGTGCCAATGGTCGAAGGCAATGTGAAAGCCGTCGAGGTAGGGCTTGCGCCCGGCGGCGATGGTGGCCACGAACTGCTGCGGCGTGACGCCGGCGGCGTCGGCGGCGATCATCATCGCCGCGCCGTGGGCGTCGTCGGCGCAGACGAAATGCACCTCGTGGCCCATCAGTCGCTGAAAGCGCACCCAGGTGTCGGCCTGGATGTATTCCATGATGTGGCCGATGTGGAACGGGCCGTTGGCGTAGGGCAGGGCGGTGGTGACGAAGAGCTTGCGGGTCATGCCGCGATTCTAGGAGGCGGCCTTGTGCGGCTCGGCCGCCGCGCCGACACGCTCACGCCAGCAGCATCGACACCGGCCCGAGCACGCTGCTTTGGCTCCCGCCACTGGCGTGGTCGCGCAGCCAGTTGCGCATGCTGATGCGGTAGCCGCCCGCGCCTTCGCGCTTGACCTGGATCGCCGCAAAGCCGCTGCCGTCCCAGCGCGCCACGTCGTGCATGCTCATGTCCCAAGGCGACAAGTCTTCTTGCGTCCACAGCGCTTCACGCGGGGCGTTGGTGTAGCGCCAGGGCGCGTAGAGCGGTGGTGCGACGATGGCCGCGCCGAGCATGCGCCCCCCTACGTTGAGTGTTAGTGCGGCGCTGAGGTGGTAGTCACCCGAGAGCAGCAAGAAGCGCCGTGGTGCGGCGCCTGCGCTGGCTTGGGCCAGCAGCGCGAGCAGGCTGGCGCGGTCGCGTGGTGACCAGGCGGCGCCGTCTTCGCCGGGGTTGGCGGGGTTGCTGCCGCTGGCCAAGCGGGGCAGCAGCACGCTGCCGCTGACGACGCAGTTCAGACACCCGGCCGCTTCGTCTTGCGCGAACCATGCGCGCAGTTCCGCCCGGGTGTCATCGCCGATGAGCTGCGGCTGGCCAGCGCGGTCATGGCGACGCTCGCTGCGTGTGTCGAGCACAAAGAAGCGCACGGGGCCTTGGCGAAAGCGGTAGCTGCCGCCACCACCCAGCCGCTCGGGCATGTGCAGTTGTTGGAAGGCGCGCACGGCATCGGCGGCGATGCGCACAACGCGGCGGTCGCGCGCACGGCCTTGACGTTGGCCACGTTCGAGCGGGCCGCTGCCGGGCCAGCCGTCGCGGTATTCGTGGTCATCTTGCGTTTGATAGACGGGCATCGCCGCCAACAGCTCGCCCAGGCTGGGCCAGGGCTGGCCGAGGCCCGGACCGAGACCCAGTCGCGAGCGGCCACCGCGCGCGCTGGCGGCCAGGTGGCGCATGGCAAAGCGCTCCACCGGGTTGGCGGAGTCCACCACACCGGCGGTGGCGTCGGCGTAAATCTGGTCGCCCAGCAGCAGGGCGAATCGAGGTGCGGAGGCGTCGGCGCTGCGCGACCAGGCCACGAGTTCACGCGCAGCTTCGTCGACACGCGGCGCGTCAATGGCCATGCCGGGGTAGCGACAGCTAGCGGCGGCGAAGTCGATGCTGTGGGCGTTGTCGCCTTGGGCCAGCGCTGCGAGCGTGGCGGCACTCAGGCGTGCCACGGCGCGTTGCTCGAAGCGTGCTTGGCGGCGCTGCGCCGAGACGCTGCGCCAGGCCGGCGCCAGCACGTCGCGCCGGCGTGACGCCCGTCGCGTGGCGCGAGCGCGCTCGCAAAGCAAGGCCAGCACCCAGGCTTCGAAACCTTCGCCCGGCGTGCCCTGAGCAAGTGACTCGTGGGGAGGCAGGAACTCGGGCGCAAACCCGACCTCGGCGCTGGCCAGCGCTTGGTGCACGCTGAAGCCACGCATCACGATCTCACCGGCGTGCGGCGGCGCGGCGATCTCGATGCGGCCGAAGGCGACGCGGTAGCCCGGCGCGCCTTGCGCCGTGGTTTGAAAGGCTTCAATCGCTAACGGCCAAGTGACGCTGGCTGCGCCACGCCCGCAGCGCAGCCAAGCCCAGGTGCGTGTGCCTTGCGCGCCATCGGCGCCAGCCTTGCCCTCGGAAAATCGGTCGTCGACGAGAAAGGCCACCTGCACGGCAAGCCGCTGGCCGGGCAGCGCCTCCACATGCCCTAACCATGGTCCTGAGCGGGGTGGCCGTGCCGTCACGCGCACATCGATGCGCGGCGCGCGGCCGGTGTCGACATGGCGCTGCAACTGCTCGAAGAGCTGCGCCAGCGGGCGAAACACCTGGTCGGGGGCGTGCTTGCCAATGACCACGTCGACATGCGCGTGCTCGTCGATCAACCACGCCGCACCCTCGGACGCGCTGGCCAGCGCGGTGTCGACGCGTGCGGCCATGTCGGGGAAGAGGCGGCGCACTTCGGTCGCGCTGCGCCGCGCGCTGGCCACGTCAAAAAGCTCGTTGCGCTTGCCGTGCAGGAAGGCGATGGGCAGCCCGAGGTGGCGGCGCATGCGCTCGTCGTGCACGTAAACCGGGCGGCCGTCGCTGTCGACCAGTCGCTCGTGCTCCACGCACTTGGCGGCATGGGCGAAGAGGTGCAGGTTGGCCGCGCCAAAGAGCCGCGGCAAGTCGGCATGCGTGGCGTCGCTCAAATTGCGGTGCAGGAACAGTGGCGCTTCGATGAAGCGGATGCGCCGGCAGGTGGCGCAGTCGTCTTGCCGGTGCGTCGGCTTGCGCTCTTGCGGGCAGCGTTCGTCGTCGGGCACGGGCAGGCTGGCGAAGAGGCGGTCGGCCCAAGCCTCGGCCAGGTTGTCCACTGGTCCGCGCACGGCCAAGGGCACCGCGCCGCCGCCCAGCGCGTTGCGCAAGAGCGCCGGCAGCCAGGTCTTGGCGCGCGTGAGTGCGGTGCCCACTACGAAGGGGTGGGTCTGCGAGATCACCGCGCCGGCCAGCTTGGGCATCAGCGTGGGCATGCCCTGGTGGCCGCCGTCGTTTTCAGCGGCCAGACCATGGCTCAAGCGGCCGTCCAAAAGCGACATGGCCAGCGCCGCGCCACCGATGCACTGCGCAAAGCTGTAGAGCTGCAACTTGGCGTCAGCGGGCAGGCTGTTGGCGGCGCTTGTGCGCAGCGCATCGAGGATGAAGTCCACCGCCGCCGGAATGTCAAAGCGCGCGATCTGGTCGATGGTGCTGGGCCACTCGGTGTAGGGCAGCCGCGTGCTGATGCGGTGCTCAAGGATCCAGACGTCAAAGCCATCGGCGAGCAGCTGCTGTGCCATGTTGGGCTTGACGCTCTCCAGCGTGAACATCGCGCCCGACTGGCCGAAGGCATGCAGTAAAAGCACGCTGCGCGCGCGCCAGACCGGGTGGCCGTACCAATGGTCTTGCACCAGCATGCGCGGCTCGGCGGCGGGGCGTTTGTAGTGCCACAGGCGCAACACCAGGCGCGTGGCGTAGGTGGCGTCAGTACCTTCGCCTTCGCTACGGCCGCGGCGCACAGGCAAATCAAAGGCATCGGGCACGACGCTCACGCCGTCGATGTCGATGGCCTCGCCCGCACCGCAGCTGTCCGCGGGCGGCGCACCGGCGTAGTCGGGCAAGCGAAAGTCCAGCAAGTGCGTTTTCAGTGCATAACGCAGAAAAAGAGCGGGGTAGGCGGCCTGCGCTTGCAACCCGCTGGCTAGGTCCCCACGGTACAACAGCAAGGGTGCCTGCGCCAGCAGCTCGGCGGCGTCGATGTGAAAGGGCCCGTGGCCCCATGCGCCTAGCTGCAGGGGCCACCACCGGGCCAGCCACAGCCGCCACCACGCCTGGCGAGTGCCGGCCCACAGGGTGATGTCGGGGTCGGTGATCTGCTGCCAGAAGCTTCGGCGTGGCGGCGGCACACCGGCACCGCGCCATGCCGGCGCGCCATGATCACGCAGCCAGGACCACAGCTCGGGCACGCTGGCACCAAAACCGATGCGCTTGGCTCCGATCAACAACAGCTGCGCCGGCGCGTCGCCGGGACCGCTGCGCTCGAGCGTTAGCTGGTAGCGCATGCGCCGGCGTTCCGCCGCATGGCCCAGGCCCTTGGCTAAAGACCAAAGGTAGCTGACCACCGCGCGCACACTGCCCACGCCGGCGCCGTCGCGCAGCGCGCGGCGGATGTCGTCCACGCCACGCAGCGCCAGCCAGCTCAGCAGCAGGGGGAAATGCAAAAAGACCAGCTGCGTAGCGATGCGCAGCGACTGCACGCTACCGATCAGCCGAGCCAATGTGCGGCGCCATGCCGGTGGCGGCGTGGTGTGGCTGCGCGCGGCGGATTTGGCCAGCGGCATGCGCCCAGCGGGCAGCAGCTCAAACCAGCCGCCGCGCACCTGGTAGTCGATGGTCTCGGGCCTGTCGAGCGCCGCCAGCGGCGTGGCCTGCAGACGCAAACGGCCTGCGCGCAACTCGACACGATGGCGTTTGCTGTCCCAGACCTTGTGCCAATCGTCGCTGCCCATCTCTAGCTTGAGCTCGGCGTGCATGGCGCGGCCGTCGGCGAGCACGAACTCGTGCGTGCCGCTGGTCAGCCGCTCGAACAAGGTGATATCGACGCTGCTGTTGGCCGGCCGCACATAGGGCTGCGGCGCGCTGGGCGCATGGGTGGCCCGGCCGCCGCGCGTGCCCTCGGGCAAGGGTCTGGACGTCGGGTTTGCGGCGGGTAGCTCCACCAGCAAATGCACCATCGCGCGCTCCGCCAGCGCGGTGATGGTCAGCAGCGGGTTCACGCCCAAAGACGTCGGCACGATCGAACCGTCGAGCACAAGGAGGTCGGCCCAGAACTGGCCCGGCGCACGCCACACCCGGCCACGGTGGTCGACCACGCCTTCGTCAAAATGCTCGGCCATGGGGCAGCCGCCCAGCGGGTGTACGGTGAGCATCGCGCGCGGCGCTTTCGGGCCGGTCATCAGGGTCTCGGCCATGCGCGGCACGAGCTGCCAGCTCAGCGGATGCAGATGCACGCCGCCAGCGTTTTCGGCGCGCGCAAACACGCGTGCTTGCTCGCGGTAGGTGTCGATCTGTGCCACGTCGCCCGGCCATACCGGCACGCTGGTGTCGCGGTCGGGCAGGCGCACAAGGTAGCCCGCCGAGCCGTCGTGGCCCATGGTCAACAGCACTTGCGTGTGGCGGCCGAAAGGGCCGTCGGCGTTGTCAGCGCCGCTGCTCAGCGCGTCGCGGCCAGGCGCGGCGCGCGGCAGGCGAAAGCCAAAGCCGTCGAGCTGTTTGAGCGTGTAGGCCGTGGCCAGCATCTCGCGCGCCAGGGTGGCCATAGTGCCGGGTGTGGCGCCGTCTTGCACGATGAGCCTGCGCGACATGGGCAGTGGCCGCAGGGCGCCGTCGCCATCAGCGTTCGCGCTTGCGTGAGCCGGCTCGCGGCGCAGGTCGATGACACCCGTGATGGTCGGCCCGACCGCCACGCGTTCGCCACTCGCGGTGTGTGCGCCATGGCCCTGAGCGTGCACGGCTTCGGGCATGTCGGCCAGAAAACTCAGGCTGTCGCCGTTGCCTGAGAAGCGGCTGCCCAGCGCCGGTGACAGCTTGAAGCCTTCACCCGCCAGCGTCTGGCTGCGCTGCAAGAGCTCGGTGCTGCCGAACGTGCCGGCGGCGATGAACAAACGGCTAACGCTCAAGATGAGCGCGTCTTTACTGGCGGCCGCGTCGGCCGCGCTGGCGTGGTGCGTGCCGCATTCGGTGGGCAGCACGGTGACGAGCCAGTCGCCGCCAGCCGCCGGCGCCACGCGCCAGGCGCTGGCGCCGCTAACGATCAAGGCACCGTGACGCACGGCGCTGGCCAGGTAGGTGTCGCGCAGGGTGAGCTTGGCGCCGGGCACGTTGCAGCCACTGGCGCAGTCGCCGCAGCGTGTGCAGCGCGTGGGGTCAATGGTCAGGCTCACGGGTGTGGCCGTGGCCCCGGCTTGCAAGAAGGGTGCGAGGCGCGCCAAAACGCGGCTCTTTGCCAGCGGCGGCTTGTCCGGGGTGTCGGGTGCGTCGGCCCACGGCATGCTGCGCAGCGTGGCCCGCGCACGCTCAAAGCCGCGCGCCAGCGACAACGCAGGCGGGTCGAGCTCGGCGCGCAAGCTCGCGGGCCAGGCTCTTTGGCGCAGCACGTCGGCGTCCGGCGCCATCGTCACGCCGGCGTTGATGAGGCTGCCCCCGCCCACACCGTTGGCCGTGAGCGAGACGACACCTGCGCCGACATGCCAGTCAAACAGCCCCGAGGGCGAGCCCAGCACGCCCGGGCCACGCAGCGCCGGCGCGCGCAGGAATTTGGGCAGGTCGCCGATGTCGTTCGGAAAGTCGCCCGGCAAGAACTCGCTGCCGCGCTCAAGCACCACCACGCTGTGCCCCGCCTCGGCCAAGCGCAATGCCGCCACGGCACCGCCGTAGCCCGAGCCGATGACGAGATTGTCGATGTGCGCCGGTGCGGCCCAGTCGCAAAACGGCGTCGAAAGCTGCGGTGGTGTAGCGCTAACGCTCATCGTGCGGTGGGTGTGTTCAGGCCAGCAACTGCTCTAGTCGGTCAGGCCGCAACGGTTTGACCAGCAGCGGTACGCCCTCGGGCAAGTCGGCCGCACTCAGCGCCTCCCCGCTGATAATGGCCGCGGGCAGCGCCCCGAAGTGCTGACGCATGGTGGCGATGGCCATCACGCCGGTGGCGTGCTCACCGAGCTTGTAGTCGCACAGCAGGTACTCGGGCTGCAAGGCGCGCGCCAGGCAGGCGGCCACAGCGCTGTCGACGTCGGCCGTGGCCACTACCGTGGCGCCGCGCTCTTGCAGCCACATCTCGGTGGCGCGGCGCGCGTTGCGGTCGTCTTCCAAGAGCACGATGCAGCGGTAGCGTAGCTCTTTGCGCTTGCTCGCCGCGCTGCTCTCGCCCTTCGGACCTTGCCCCATGGGCAGCCGCAAGCGCGCCGTCGTGCCCTGGCCCTTCTCAGAATGCAGCGTGAGCTCACCGTGCAGCAGTGCGGCCATTTGCGTGCTGTTGGCCAGGCCCAGGCCCACGCCGTCGGCCTCGACCTCGCGCGCCGAAGCACCGCGGTAGAACGCCTCGTGCACATGGGACAGGTCGTCGCTGGCGATGCCCACGCCCGAGTCTTGCACCTCAATCCGCACCTGGCCTTCGTGCGCGCTGCAACGCACCGTGATCTCGCCGCGCGGCGTGAATTTGACCGCGTTGTCGACGAGGTTGCGCACGATGCGGTCGAACATCGCCGGGTCGGCGTGAACGTACACCCCCGGGCGCGACTCCACCGTCAGCGTCACACCCTTCTCGGCGCAGCGCGATTGGTACGCCGCCTGCACCGAGCGAAGTACGTGCGCCACCGGCATCGAGGTCAGCTGCGGCTGCATCGTGCCGGCGTCAAAACGCGCCAGGTCGAGCAGGCCGCGGAACATCGAGTCGATGGATTCGGCGGTGATGTGCAGCTGGCCCAGCACGTCTTCGCGGCGCGGGCCTTCAGGCAGGTCGCGCGACAAACTCGTTAACAACAAGAGTGCGTGCACAGGCTGCAAGAGGTCGTGGCTGGCCGAGGCCAGGAAGCGCGAGCGCGCACGCTGCGCAGATTCCGTTTCGGCCAGTGATTCTTGCAGGCGCTGCACGAGTTGTTCGCGTTCGTGTCGGATGTTGACCGACTCTTCAATGAGCTGGCCCACGCGGTCGGAGAAGCGCGTCAGCACCAGCCACATCGGCAGCATGGCTGCGGTGATGACGGCGGCGGTCTTCGTGTCGGCGCCGAGCCACCAACCCAAGGCCACGTTGGCCATCGAGCACGCGAGGTAGATCTTGTAGCTCGGTGGATAAACGCCCAGCACCGCCACGGCCGCCGTCATCCACGCGAAGTGGAACATGCTCAACACGGCGCGTGTGGCGGTGTCGGTGTAGGGGAAGAAGAGCGGGCCCGGCGCCGTGATGATCAGCCCCAACACGGCCGCGCCGATGACGGTGATGCGCAGCACCTGCTCGAGCGAGCCGCTGGCCTGCGCGCGTTCCATCAAGTGCTGGCGCAAGGCGTAGCCCACAGCCAGCGTCGCCAGCCATACGACATAAGGCAACACTCCGCTGCCCTGCACCATGGGCACACCCATGAGCCCACCGGCCACGATGGCCGTGATGAAACCCACGCGCGACTGCTTGATGAGCAGGTCGGTCTGCGCGCGCAGCACGCGCGAGCGGTCGGGCGTGTCGGGTGCCTCCGGGTCGTGGCGGGTCAGGCCAAACAGTGCACGCATGCCAGTGGGCATAAACGGTATCCCGGCTCGGCCGCCGATGCGGCCCGGTTGTGGTGTCGATGGCCTGCGCATCGAAGCGCCGCAGTGCAAGGAGGCTTTGGCCCCGGAGCGACTCGAACATCGGCCTGCGAGCCTCATGGATGCTTGAGGCAGGAGGCGCGTCCTGCCGATTGTTCCCCGGTTTGTTCCCCGGTTTTGGTGTCGTTGCCCCCGAGTATGCCGTGCCCCGAGGTCGCAATTCCATCGACGGCAGCCATCAGTACCGGCCCCTCGCGCGCGTGGGCAAATCTGCGAAACGCTCTCGGCGTCGTCGCGCCCGAGTAGTCGATGCCGACGTTGTTTGGTGCGCTCGAAGTCCCAGCACCTATCCGTGTGGGG
>JANMMH010000450.1:0-2260 GCA_031373055.1 Rubrivivax sp.
CTCATGGGGTGCCAGTTGATGCCGCGCACGCCCTCATGCTGGCCATGCAGCGCGGTGGCGGCCAGGGTTTGCAGCGCACGCACCTCGAAGGTCGCTGTCGTCAGCGCATCCAGGCAGCCGGCACCACGCAGTGCGGCGTAGACGTTGCCGACCAAGCCGTGCCCGGCGCCGAGGTAGCGCGTGCGCCGCCCGTACATGTCTTGCACACAGATCCAAGCGCCCGTTTCCGGGTCGATGCTCATCGTCTGGAGCAAGGCTTTCACGCCCTGCTGCACCAGCGCCATCCAGCGCACTTCACCGCTGGCCTCGCTCATGTGGATCGCCGCGAGCAGCGTGCCGGGGTTGCCCCACAGCGCCTCGTTGACGGGGTTGTCGATGTTGCCTTGCACCACCGCGTAGAGCTTGTCGGCCACCTCCGTGCGGCGCGTAGCCTGCCACTGCGGCAGCAAGGCGCCGCTTTCGCCGAACAGATAGGACGCCGTGCCGTGCTCTTCGCCGGCAAGGTCTTCGAGCGTGCGCGCCGGGCAGGCTTCGATGTGCGGCAGATAGTCGCGCGGCGCGTTGATGGCACCCACCGAGGCGAGGTCACGCAGGGCCCACATCACACCGGCCGCGCCCTGGTACAGGCCGTGATAGCGCTGCTCGGGCGACTTGGGGTCGTCGCGAGGGTGCATCGGCCAGCTGCCGCGCACGGCGTCAAACGCGTCTTCGGCTGCCTGCGCGATGCGCGTGATGGCGGCGCGGGCGGCCGTGTCGCTCCAGGGCGTGGCCGTCAGGGGCTCGTGGCGCGCGGGGTCGTAGATGCCTTGCATGGGCACGAAGGCTACACCGCGACGTGGTCTGGCTTTACAGGGTCATCGCGAAGGCGGCAATCTCATCCGCACTGCGCGCGACGAGCTCGCTCTGGCCGCTGAGGTAATGCGTGCCGCCCACCAGGTCGACGTTGCGCACGCGCGTGCCGCCGGCCGCCAGCCACGCATCGCGTGTGCTGGGGAAGGTGCTTTGATCGGCTGTGTGTGTGAGCAGCAGCGCCGGGTGATCGCAGGCGGCCAGGTTGGCGGGGCCATCAGCCGCCGAGCGTGACGACCACTGCGACATGAACGATGTCAGCGACGTGGTGCGGCCCATGGCGTTGGCGCTGACGTTGACCTCGCGTGCATCGCCCCACAGGCTGCCGGGCGCTCGGTCATTGGCGTCCAGCGTGAGGTCCAGGCAGCGTGGCTCGGCGTGGGTGCGGTGCACGAGGAAGACCTGGTTCGGTGGCGCACCGGGCGTGGCGCGCAAGTGGGCCAGTCGCGCGCGCACCCAGGCTTCTATGCGGTCGCGCCGCGCGTGCTGAGCGCGGCGGAATCGGTTCAAAAAGGCGGCGGCGAACGGCGGGCCGTGGCGGGGGTCGTAGAGGTTCAGCGCGGTGTCATTCGACAGCGGGTCGGACTCGTCGGTCACGGCCGCGTCGATCCAATCGAGCAAGAGCCGCGAGCGGCCCAGATGCGCGGCACTCATCACCAGGCCGTCGACCGGCGGCAAATCGTCGCGCATCAATCCCGTGGCGCCGCCATGCACGAACTCCGTCGCGCTGAGCTGATGCGACTGCGCAGCGTAGAAGCAGGCCAGCGCCGCGCCGCCCGAGTTGCCCACCAGCAGCACACGCGCATAGCCTTCGTCGCGCAAGAACTTCACGCCCGCGCCCAGGTCTTGCAGCACCCGCTCCATCAGAAGCATGGTGTCGTTGCCGGCATAGCGGCTGTTCAGTCCCAGTGTGCTGATGCCGCGCGCAGCCAAAGGTGCGAGCAGGTAGTGGCCCATGAAATTGCTGGCCGGGTGCATCACGATGGCCGCCGTGCGCCCGCGTGCTCCGCTCTCTTGCAAGGCGCCCCAGATGCGCGGGCGCAGCATCTGCAAGCCCGACTGCGTGTCGCTGCGCGCGCCGCCTCGCACGTCCAGACCCACGAGGCGCGGCGCGGGGAGCGTCATCACAGGTGGCGCTTGAGGCCGCGCGCCGCCTTCTCGGCGACCCAGGCGCGCAGCTCAGCGTGGGCGTGCTCGGCCAGGTGCTGCATCTCGGTGGCCGACACCGTGGGTACGGTGAGCTCCAGGCGAATGCCGTTGGGGTCAAAGACGTAGATCGACTCGATGATGTGGTGGTCGGTGGGGCCGATGACGCCGACACCCGCCGCTTGCAGCCGCGCCTTGGCTTGCACGAGCTCAAGCCGCGAGCTAACACGCAAAGCGATGTGGGTCACCCAGGCCGGCGTGTTGG
>JANMMH010000666.1:0-21820 GCA_031373055.1 Rubrivivax sp.
GATCTCGCCAAAACCGAGCGTGACGATGGCCAGGTAGTCGCCGCGCAGCTTCAAGACCGGCGTGCCCAGCAGCACGCCCGCGGTGGCCGCCAGCACGGCAGCCAGTGGGATGACGGCCCATAGTGGTGTGTGCAGCCCATCAGGAAAGGTACGCGCGACCCACGCGAAGTTCTCCCACAGGTGCGGGCTGGCCAGGAGCGCGTACATGTAGGCGCCCACGGCGTAGAAGGCCACAAAGCCGAGGTCGAGCAAGCCCGCGTAGCCGACCACGATGTTCAGCCCCAGCGCCAACAAGACGTACAGCAGCGCCAGCGCCATGATGCGCACCCAGCCCTGGCCAAACTGCTGCGCAAAGAGCGGCAACGCGATCAGTGCCACCGCCGCGATGAAGAAGATCAGGATCTTGTTTTTCATGGTGGGTGCTCCCGGTTCAGGCGCGGTCGGCAACACGTTCGCCGAGCAGGCCTTGCGGGCGCAGCGTCAGCACCAGGATGAGGGCGACGAAGGCGAAGATGTCGGCGTAGTGGCTGCCCAGTACGCCGCCTGTGAGCGCACCAAGGTAACCCGCTCCGAGTGCTTCCACCAGGCCCAGCAAGACGCCACCCACCACCGCGCCGGCCAGGTTGCCGATGCCGCCCAGCACGGCGGCCGTGAAGGCCTTGAGCCCCGGCAGGAAGCCCATCGAATGCTGCACGGTGCCGTAGTTGGCAGCCCACATCACGCCGGCCACTGCGGCGAGCACGGCGCCGATGATGAAGGTGGCCGAGATCACCATGTCGGGCTTCACGCCCATGAGTGCCGCCACGCGCGGGTTCTCGGCCGTGGCGCGCATGGCGCGGCCGAGTTTGGTGCGGTTCACCAGGTACATCAGCGCGGCCAGGATCACCACCGTCAAGCCGAGGATCAGGCACTGCACGACGCTGATGACGGGCCCGCCCAGGTCGATCGGCTCGTTGGGCAGCAAGATCGGGTAGGGCTTGGGGTTGGGCTGCCAGATGATCATCGCGATGGTTTGCAGCAAGAGGCTCATGCCCATGGCCGTGATGAGTGGCGCCAGGCGTGGCGCGCTGCGCAGCGGCCGGTAGGCCAGCTTCTCGATCGCGAAGTTCAGCGCCGCGCACACCACGATGGCGCATACGAGTGAGATGAGCATCAAGAGCCACCCCGGCAGCCCCGTGCCGGCCAGCACGGTGACGACGGTCCAGCTCGTGAGCGCGCCGAACATCAGCACCTCGCCATGCGCGAAGTTGATGAGGTTGATGATGCCGTAGACCATGGTGTAGCCCAGGGCCACCAAGGCATACATGCTGCCCAGCACGAGGCCGTTGATGATCTGCTGGAAGAAGGTTTCCATCGTGGCGGCTCTCTTGAAACGGTGCGGGGCGAAGCATGTCGCCGGGTCCATTTCATTCTAGGAGCCGCCTTTTGCCGGGCGGGGCCGGGCTTACCCGCTTGGCATGTGCAGGCGCTCGCTATTCAGCAGCGTCGCCCTTGCGCCGTCGCGCGTCGCGCTCGCGCCACTCGGCGAGCTTTTCGCCGATGCGCTGCTCCAGACCGCGCGCGCTGGGCTCGTAAAAGCGCAGCGCCTCCAAGCCTTCGGGCAGGTAGGTCTCGCCGGCTGCGTAGGCGTCTTCTTCGTCGTGCGCGTAGCGGTAGTCGCGGCCAAAGCCCAGGCCCTTCATCAGCTGCGTGGGGGCATTGCGCAGGTGCAGCGGCACTGCACTTGTGCTGTCGCTCTTGATGAAGGCACGCGCGGCCTTGTAAGCGGTGTAGACGGCGTTGGACTTTGGCGCCACGGCCAGATACACGACCGCCTGCGCGATGGCCAGCTCACCTTCGGGCGAGCCCAGGCGCTCGTAGACCTCGGCGGCGTCGAGCGCCAACCGCAGCGCGCGCGGGTCGGCCAGGCCGATGTCTTCGCTGGCCATGCGCAGCACCCGGCGGGCGATGTAGCGCGGGTCGGCGCCGCCGTCGAGCATGCGCACCAGCCAGTACAGCGCGGCGTCGGGGTCGCTGCCGCGCACGCTCTTGTGCAGTGCTGAGATGGTGTCGTAGAAGTGGTCGCCACCCTTGTCGTAGCGGCGCAGCATCTCACCCAGCGTGAGCTCCAGCGCGTCGTCGTCCAGCGCCGCCGCGCCACGGTGCGTGGCAGCCAGTCGCTCGTAGGCGTTGAGCAAGCGGCGCGCGTCGCCATCGGCCCATGCCAGCAGCTTGTCGCGCGCGCTCGTGGTCAGCGGTGGCGCGTTTTCGAGCGCCTGCGCGCGGTCGATCAGCAGCGCCAGATCAGCCGGCGCTAAGGTTTGAAGCACATGCACTGTGGCACGCGACAGCAGCGCCGAGTTGACTTCGAACGACGGGTTCTCAGTGGTCGCACCGATGAAGGTGAAGAGGCCCGACTCGACATGCGGCAGAAAAGCGTCTTGCTGCGACTTGTTGAAGCGGTGCACCTCATCGACAAAGACGATGGTCGAGCGACCACGCCTGCGCATGGCCTGCGCTTGCTCGACCGCGTCGCGGATGTCCTTCACGCCGGCCAGCACCGCCGAGAGCACCACCAGGTGCGCGTCCATGCCACCGGCGAGGATGCGCGCCAGCGTTGTCTTGCCCACGCCCGGCGGGCCCCACAGGATCATCGAATGCAGGCGCTTGGCCTCGAACGCCGCGCGCAAGGGTTGGCCCGGGCCGAGCAGGTGCGGCTGGCCGATGACGTCGTCAAGGGCGCGTGGGCGCAGCCTCTCAGCGAGCGGGGCGTTGGCGGGGGCGGGCGTCGGCTCAGCCGCACCGGGCTGAGGTTCGAAGAGCGACTCCTGATCGGTCATGCGCCGAGCCTTGTTGCCAGCCGGCCGCGGCCGACTAACGCGCCAGAAGCTTGGACTCGCGCATGACCACGCGGTGGTAGCTGTCGGCCTTGTCCAGCCACTCCACGAACGCTGGGCCCGAGAGGCTGCTGGTGTTGAACGCACCTTGCGCCATCAGCGCTTGCCACTCGGGCAGTGCGCGCAGCCGCTCAAAGAGCCGCACGTAATAGGCCACTTGCGCGGCGGTGGCACCAGGCGTGGTGAACATGCCGCGCAGCATCAGATACTGCGCCGGAATGCCCTGCGCCATGCAGGTCGGGATCTCGCTCCACGCGCGGCCGTTAGAGAGCTTGGCGGGGTAGTTCAGCGGCTTGGCGTCGAACACACACAGCGGGCGCAGCTTGCCTTGGCGCCACAGCGCTTCGGCCTCGATGGGGTTGTTCACGCTCAGGTCGACCTCGCCTGCGGCCAGCGCCTTGGCCACGTCGCCGCCGCCCTTGAGGGGCACGTAGCGGATGCGCCGCCCGGCCGCAGTTTCGATCAGCACGTTGATCAGTTGGTCTTCTTGCTTGCTGCCCGTGCCGCCCAGCGTGAAGGACTCATGCGGGCGCTGCTGCAAGGCCTGCAGCAGGTCGGGCATGGTTTGGTAGGGCGCGCTGGCGTTGACCCAGAGCACGAACTCGTCAAGGGCGAGCATGGCCACGGGCGTCAGGTCGCGCCACTTGAAGTCGATGCCTGTCGTCAGCGGCGTGGTGAACATGCTCGACAACGAGATCAGCAGCTTGTGCGGGTTGCCGGCGGCTGCTTTGACGTCGAGCATGCCCTCGCCGCCTGAATTGCCGGACTTGTTGACGACCTGCACCGGTTGCCGTGTCAGCTGGTGCTTGGCCGCCATGGACTGGACAAAACGCGCCATCTGGTCAGCGCCACCGCCCGTGCCCGCAGGCACCACGATCTCAATGGGCTGTGTAGGCTCCCAGCCTTGGGCGGCAGCGGTGCCGAAGACACCCAACCCCAAGATAGTTGCCAAGATGCGTGTCATCGACGCGCGTTGCAGCCATTCACGATTCATTGTTTGTTCTCCGTTCATGTCGGCATGTTAGACAGCATGGCATCGATGCTGCGGGCGTGGCACCGTCAATGCCAACGTTTACTGCTCGATCACATCCGCCCCGGCCGGCGGCACGAAGCGAAAACGCTCGGGCGCCAGTGCGAGGTTGGCGTTGAACTCGCTGAAGCGCAGCATCGAGCGCTGGCCGAAGCTGTCGATGATCTCCACCGCCGCCAGTTCTTTGCCCCGAAAGCCCACGCGCATGGCCTGGAACGGGCCGTCTTTGACTTTGGGCGTGGCCAGCGCCCATTCCAGGCCGTCTTTCACCGCCGTCGGTGCGTCGTTCTTCACGTCGAACTCGCTGTCCAGCGCCGTGCCCGCCAAGAGCGCAGCGGGCGTGCTGCCAATGGCCGAGGCGAGCTTGCGTGAACTGGCTTGGTTCAGATCGGCGTCATAGATCCAGACCTTCACGCCGTCGGCCACGATGAGCTGCTCGAAGGGTTTGGCGTAGCTAAAGCGGAATCGGTTGGGGCGTTGGAATTCGAAGTTGCCGCTGCTGTTGCGCTTTTTCACGCCGTCGGCCGCCGTCACCGTTTGCGTGAAGCGCGCCTGGCCGCTTTTGACCTCGCGCACAAAGTCGCGCAGGTTGTCGACGGCGTCGGCCTGTGCCAGCGTGTTGGTCGTTAGCACCAGTGTCAGAACGAGGGCAAGTTTCATGGTTCACGTTTGGGTAAGAGGATGTCGCGGTTGCCGTTGCTGCTCAGAGCCGACACCAGCCCAGAACGTTCCATCTGCTCCAGCAAACGCGCGGCGCGGTTGTAGCCGATGCGCAGGTGGCGCTGCACCAGCGAGATCGATGCGCGCCGGCTTTCCAGCACCACCGCCACCGCCTGGTCGTACATCGGGTCGGCTTCGCCCGATGCGCCGCCGTCGCCGTTTGTGCCAGCCTCTGCATCGTTATCCAGCACGCCGCCTTCGAGAATGCCCTCGATGTAATTGGGCTCGCCCTGCGTGCGCAGGTACTCCACCACGCGATGCACTTCTTCGTCGCTGACAAAGGCGCCGTGCACGCGCACCGGCACGCCGCTGCCGGGCGGCAAATACAGCATGTCGCCCTGGCCGAGCAGGGCTTCGGCGCCCATCTGGTCGAGGATGGTGCGGCTGTCGATCTTGCTGCTGACCTGGAAGGAAATGCGCGTCGGGATGTTGGCTTTGATGAGGCCGGTGATGACGTCCACGCTCGGCCGCTGCGTGGCCAGGATGAGGTGGATGCCTGCGGCGCGCGCCTTCTGCGCCAGCCGCGCAATCAGCTCTTCGATTTTCTTGCCGATGACCATCATCAGGTCGGCCAGCTCGTCGATCACCACCACCACTTGCGGCAAGCGCTGCAGCGGCTCGGGCGCTTCGGGCGTCAGGCTGAAGGGGTTGCCGATGTGTTCACCGCGCTCGCTGCTTTCCGAGATGCGCTTGTTGTAGCCCGAGAGGTTGCGCACCCCCAGCTTGCTCATCAGCTTGTAGCGCCGCTCCATCTCGCCGACACACCAGTTCAGCGCGTTGGCGGCCTGCTTCATGTCGATGACCACGGGCGCCAGCAGATGCGGAATGCCTTCGTAGACGCTCATCTCCAGCATCTTTGGGTCGATCAGGATCAGCCGCACGTCGCGCGCTTCGGCCTTGTAGAGCAGGCTCAAGATCATGGCGTTGATGCCCACGCTCTTGCCAGCACCCGTGGTGCCGGCCACCAGCAGGTGCGGCATCTTGGCCAGGTCGGCCACCACGGGGTTGCCGACGATGTCTTTGCCCAGGCCAATGGTCAGCATCGAGGCGGCGTCGTTGTAGATCTGCGAGCCCAAAATTTCGGCCAGGCGGATGGTCTGGCGGCGTGCGTTGGGCAATTCCAGCGCCATGTAGTTCTTGCCCGGAATCACTTCCACCACACGTATGCTGATGAGCGAGAGCGAGCGCGCCAGATCTTTGGCCAGACCGACGATCTGCGAGCCCTTCACACCGGTGGCCGGCTCGATCTCGTAGCGCGTGATGACCGGGCCGGGTGAGGCCGCGACGACACGCACTTCCACACCGAAGTCCTTGAGCTTCTTCTCGATCATGCGGCTGGTCATCTCCAGCGACTCAGGCGTCATGGTCTCCTGGCGGCTCTGCCCCGTGTCGAGCAAATCCACCTGCGGCAACTTGGTGTCGACGAGCTCGGCGAAGAGCGGCTTTTGCCGCTCTTTGGCCACACGCTCCGAGCGTGGCACGCTCAGCACCGTGGGCTCGATGACGATGGGCAGGTGCTCTTGCACGTCGCGCTTCTCGTCCTGCAACACCAGCTCGCGCTCGCGCTGCGCCATCTCACCCAGGCGCAGGTCTTGCTCGAGTTCGCGCTTGTCAGCACGCTTTTCGCGCAGCGTGTCGATGCGCGTGCCAATCAATTCGGCTGCACGCACCCAGCTGAAACGCAGTGCCAGCGACACGCCCAGTACCAGCGTGGTGATCCACAACACGCCCGAGCCGGCAAAGCCCAGCCACCGCATCGACGGGGGCCCCAGCGTGTGGCCGAGCACGCCGCCGGCGTGGCCGGGCAGATGCGCTTCCCAGCCGTACAGGCGCGTCCATTCCAGTGCCGTGCTGGCGGCTAGGAGCGCGGCCAGGCCGAGCCAGAACATCCAGCGTGGGGTGGTGGCTTCGACTTGCGTCGGGCTGGGCCCACGCAGCACGTTGGCCAGGGCTGATAACCACGCACGTGCACTGACAAACGGCAGCCACCAGGCCGAAAAACCGAGCAGGAAGTAGAGCAAGTCGGCCACACGCGCGCCCAGGAGTCCCGCGCGGTTGCGCAGCGGCTCGCCCGCACCCGAAGTGGTGAAGGCGGCGTCGCCCGCATGGTGCGTGAGCATGGCCAGCATCAGCAGCAACCAGGCCACTGCGCCGACGATGAGTGCCAGCTTGCGCCGCCACGGCGGCTCCTCAATCAACGGTGCCGGCGCAGGGCTTGCGCCCGCGCGCTCAGCGCCCAAAGTACCGAGTGAAAACGTCATGCGCGCATTGTGGCGGAAGGGCCTGGGCCAGCGCCTGCCGCAGGCGCGCGACACAGCGGGAGTTCAGCGCTCGCCCGGCGCAGTGTCGGGCTGTTCGGCCAGGCCGTCCAAGTGCGCGGCGTCGGCCCAGCTGTCGATGCTCAAGCTGCCTGCGTGCCAGCGCAGCCGGTTGATGCCGGTGTTGGGGATCTCGCAGTCACGCAGGCCCGACACCGGCAGGCCATGCGCGGCGCGCCACAGCATGTCGAGCACGCCGCCGTGCGTCACGATGGCGATGCGCTGGCCCGCATGCGCGGCGGCCAGCACAGCCACCGTGTCGACCACGCGGCGATGAAACTGCACCAGGTTCTCGCCGCCGGGCAGGGCAAAGTCGCCATCGTGTTCCAGCCAGCGCGCCCACAGTGCGGGATGCTGGGCCTTGATGGTCGGCACGTCCAGGCCTTCAAAGATGCCGAAATGTTGCTCGCGCAAACCAGCGTCGAGCCGCAGCGATTTCCCCCAGGCCAGCGCCAGCGGCGCACTGGTTTCGCGCGTGCGCAGCAAGTCGCTGCTGATCATCGCGTCGGGCGGCTCGCCCGCCAGGCGCTGCGCCAAGCGCGCGGCCTGCTGGTGGCCCAGAGCGTTCAGCGGCACGTCGATCTGGCCCTGAAAACGCTGCTGCCGGTTCCAGTCGGTTTCGCCGTGGCGGATGAAGATGAGGTGGGTGGTGGGCATGGTTTCGAGTATGCCTTTGCGGCGTAGCGCGGCCCTGACCCGTGGGAAGGTTCGACGCCTAACGTTTCAGTGACGCTCACAGCGGCGGCTTGAAATCCGCCGCAAAGCCGACCGTCAACGCAGCACCCTCGCCCCATCGAATCACCGGCCGCTTGATGGTGCTGGGTGCGGCCAGCATCACGGCGCGCGCACTCGCGGCGTCGGTCACCGCCACGCGCGTGGCCTCGTCGAGCTTGCGCCAGGTCGTGCCCTGGCGGTTGAGCAAGGTTTCCCAGCCGAGCGTGACAAGCCAAGCGTCGAGTTCAGGCAGCGGCACGCCTTGCTTCGTAAAGTCGTGAAACACCACTAGGTAGCCCGCGTCAGCCAGCCAGGCGCGGGCGCGCTTGACGGTGTCGCAGTTGGGGATGCCGTAGAGGGTGACGGTGGTCACGGCGGGCGCTGGCAGCTGGGTCATGTTGTCCAGTCTGTCGCCCTTCAGCCAGAAGTCAACACTGTTGAATGTGTTGGCTCACCGTCGATGGGCTTCGCCGGATGTCCTGGTTTGCGATCTGCGTGCTGGCAAACAGGTGCAACGCACCGGAGCCGGCCAGGCGGCCAGACTTCAGCGCGGTAGCGAACTGTTTTTTCTCGACGCCAACGCGCCTGCCAAAGCAAGGCCGGCGAGCAGCAACGTCGTGGGCTCTGGGACCGTCCCGCCAGACCCGACATCGGCCCCCTGGTCGAAGCCGCCGCTGCCAAAGCCGGTGTCGCCCGCGACGCCGCAGCCCAGGGAGATCCGGTCCTGGATCAAGGTCACTTGGGCTTCGGCCGACGCGAGCCGGCCGCAACCCAATGTCAGACCACCGTTGCTGCTGATGGTTTGTCGCGCAAAGACGTTGCCTACCAGCGTGTCGCCGTCGAGGGTCGCAGCGCTGTCGGCAAACCAGTAGATCCCGACGCCTGCACCGCCGCCGACGTTGACCACGCTGACGTTGGAGTCTTCCGACATGATGAAGGTGCTTGAGAAGCGAAAACGCCAAACCGCGTTGCTGTTGCCCAAGCCATTGAGCACGAGATTGGTCAGCAGATTCGACGTCCCGGCGCCGACGTCGTATGTGCCGGGAATGAGAAAGCCGCCATTGACTAACTGATACGCGTCCAGGTTTCCATTCCCAGCCGCAATGGTGAAATTGGCGGCACCGGACGTCACCGCCAGGATGGCAGCGTCGAGATCAGACTGAGCCCCCTGCGCCAGTGCGGTGTTCTGCTGTATCGACCCCGACGTGAAGACGTATCCCCCGCCGACCGACCCGTTGGGCGCCGAACCCAGGTTGCCACCGATGGTGCTGGTCGGGACGTTGGTCACCCCCCTGGCGCCGAGCACCGCAAAGCTCGCGAGATCCGAGCCCAGCAGCGGCGCTGCCATAAGCTGCGAGGGGACGAGGGCGACGGCGAGTGCGGCGCATGTCGCCGCCCACACGTCAGCGCGAAACGGGTGGTTCGTCTTCATCACGGCCCCTGAAAATTTGATGGTCTGGTACCAAGGCGTTGCGCTGCTCGCGCAAGCCTCATCGGCGCAGTATCAGCGTGCACAACGCAGCTCGCCATACCCCACCCCCTGAGTTGAGGCTGCGGGCCGCCCTATGCGCGACAGCGCACAGACAGCCAGCATTGGCATCAGCCGTCTTGCGCTCTTTCTGGCGCCAGCCGCTTGTCGCTGAGCTTGGCGGGCGCGGCAGTCAGGTCGATGAGGAAGGCGTCAGCGTCGCCGCGCACCTGACGCGACAGCTAGCTGCGCCGCTGAAGGCATCGTCACCGGCCAGGAAGCGATGGTTCCCGACGATCGTCACAGCGCGGGTCAATGCCAAAGCCCGCGTCACGCACGCGCTGATCGTCGCCAAGGGACACCTGGAACCACTGGCATTCGTTGGTGACGAAGCGCCAGGACCAGACCTCGCCGCCGGCCCAACCGCCACGGCGGCGCTCGCCGGGCCGGCCTAGCGTGCGCAGCAATTCATCGCGGCTCATGCCCGGCGCGCGGGCCTGGAAGGCGTGCAGGCGCGGCTCTTCCAGGGCTTGGAGCCAGTCAACCACGCGGCCGTTGGCGTCGACATCCACCATCCAGGTTTCGCGCCCCATCGGGCCGCGTGCGAACTCGAGCCGCGTGCCGCCGCCGGGCAGTGCGTGGCGCGCGTTGGGCTGGCCCAAGACGCTGGCGATTTCGGTTTGCGCCTGGCCCACACGCAGCGCGGGCGCGCCAAAACCGGCACAGCCGGTCAGGCCTGCTAACACCACCAAGACGCTGATGGCAACCATGCGTTTCATAGCGGTCTCTCGCTTTCCTGCGCCAGGTAAAACCACTCGTTGCCGGGCAAGGCGCTGGTGTCCGGGAAGACGATGGTGCCATCGCGTGGCGCACGCAGCTCGCTGCCGTCGTGACGCACGCCAATGAGCTCACCTTCGTGCAAAGGGTCGAAGCTGGTCCATGTTCGGGCGAAGTGGTCGCCCTCATGCAAGCGGTCGACGACGGTGGCCAGCTTCAGGCATTCAAACGGCCCACTTGGCGGCGCCAGCGGCAGTTCGGCCAGGCCCAAGAGCGCGATGGTCTGGCGGATGGCGCGGTAGGCCACCTCGGGTGCTTGCGGGTCGTCGTGCTGGCCGCATTCGAGTGTCACCGCGTAGCCACCCTGGCTGCGCATGTACTCGGTGGTGCCGATGCCGTAGGCGGGGTCGCCACGCACGGCGTCCAGCGCTGCGCCGGCGTCGAGCGCGCGCTGGCGCCGCCGCGCCACGCCGCCGGCGTAGGACGGCATCCAGCCGTCGACGACGCGGTTCACGCCCAGGTGCGCGGCCAACGCGGTCTCTTCGGCTTCGCGTGCGAAGGGCTCCAGCGTGCCGGCGTTGTTGGCCGGGCCACGCAGCACAAAGGGCCGCCCGGGGCTGCGAAACGAGTGCAGGTCCAACAGGGCGTCGTGCGCAGCCAGCCAGGGGCACAGCACGTTGGCGATGCAGCCTTCGTAGTCTTGCGCCGCGTCGGGCTGCAGTCGCCGGTTGAGATTGCGCTCACCCGTACGTCGGGCGTTAGCGTAGGCCAGCGGGTTGCACACCGGCACGAGTGTGAGCGTGCCGCGCGTGAGCGCCCATTCACCACGCGCCAGCTCAGCAAGCACACGCTCGATGCCACGCGTGCCGCAGGTTTCGTTGCCATGCACGGCGCCCGTGACGATGAGTTTGGGGCCGGGGTTGAGGGCGGCGAACTGGTGGGCTTGCAGGGATGTGATGGACGGGCTCATGGCGTGAAATTCTAGGCGTCGCGCCCTGCCGACAGCGGGTACTAGCCCCGGCTGCGCTTTGGCCTCGCAGCGGCTACCCTGGGCGCTGCATTTCGATCCATTCCCAAGCAGTGGCCCGCGGGCCCGAGGAGACAAGCCATGAACTTCAAACGCACGCGCGTTGCCCATGCTGCCTCGCTGAGCGTCTTGCTCATGGGCGCCGGCTGGGCCCAGGCGCAGACGGCCGCGCCGGCTGAGCAAGCGGTGGTGGTCACCGGCATTCGCGCCTCGCTCGAATCGGCCATCAACATCAAGCTCAATGCCACGGCCAACATCGACGCCATCACGGCGGTGGACGTGGGCAAGATGCCCGACAAGAACCTGGCCGACTCCTTGCAGCGTGTGGTGGGCGTGGCGGTGCGCACCGACTACGACGAAGCCGAGAAGGTGAGCATGCGTGGCACCAACCCGGACATGAGCTTGATCCTCTTCAACGGCCACACCGTCAGCGGCGGCGATTGGTACGTGAGCGACCAACTTTCCAGCAGCCGCAGCACCAGCCTGAGCCTGATGCCTTCATCGGTGCTGAACCAGGCCTTGGTCTACAAGACCTCGCAGGCCAACCTGGTCGACGGTGGCCTGGCCGGCACCATCAACGTCACCACGCGCAAACCGCTGGACGAGGCGAAGAGGTTCGGCGGCGTCATCAGCCTGGGCGGCGTGTATGCCGACCTGCCCGACAAGACCAGCCCCCAGCTCAATGCCAGCATGAACTGGAAGAACGAGGGCAATACCTTTGGCCTGATCGGGCAGGTGTTTGCCGAGAAGCGCTACATCCGCCGCGACAGCGTCTCGCGCTTTGCCTACGCTGGTGGCAGCGGCTGGGACGTCATCAACACCGCCACCATGCTGGGCATCACTGACGCTTCGCTCGCCGGCACCAACCTTAAGGCGGCTGACTTGAACGGCGTGCGCCTGCCCGGCAGCCTGAGCAGCGAGTTCGTCGAAGGCGTGCGCGACCGCAAGGGCGGAATGCTCGCCTTGCAGGCGCGGCCCACCGACAAACTCGAAGTCGGCTTGACGGGTTTTTATTCGACCATGAACGCCAACAACTATGGCCGTCTGAATTCCGGCGCCATGTTCAACATGCTCAACGGCTCGGCCAACACCACCGGCACCGGCGCGCCGTTCACGTCGTCTAACGGCCAACGTGTGTATGCCTCGATCAGCAACCCGGTGATCATTGAAGAGACCACGCTGTACGGCGACAAGCTGCGCATCTTGAAGAGTGCCGACATCAAGTTCGCGCCGGGTGTGACGCCGCAGTACATCGGCAACTCCGAAGCCTCGCTGCGCACAGGCGCCACCGCCACCAGTGGCTTCCTCGACCTTGACGGCACCTACAAGGCCGGCAAGGACCTCACCGTCAAGGGCCTGCTCAGCACCACACGCGGTATCGGCTCGACCACGCTGGACCAGACGCTGACCTACGCGCGCTATGGCACCGGCACCAGCTACAGCTTGAACGGCCCTAACGGCGTACCGGATGTGACTTACTACGGCGTGGGCCCCAATACACCGGTGGCCAATGCCGACGGCAGCGGCTACCGGCTGATCGGCCGCGGCATCGGCCACTACGAGACCATCGACCGCGAGAGCAGCGTGGCCCTGGACGCGACCTACGTGCAGGACAAAGGCCTCTTCACCACGCTTGAATTCGGCGCACGCCATGCCGACCATCGGCGCAACCTGAACCGCTTTGCGCCGACCTGGGCGTCTGGCACGCTGGCCGCGCCCGACGCCTCGCTGGCCGTGCCCTACCCGGCCGACTTCGGCAAGGGCTTTGGTGGCATCAGCCCCACCTACACCAGCTTCTATTTCCCGCGTGAGGTGCTGGACCCCTTCTTCCAGACGCAGTTCAAGGCCACCACGCCTGAGTTCGAGCGCCGTGTGGCGGGCGAGATCGAACTGCGTGAACGTCAGACGGCGCTGTACCTGATGCAAAACCTGGAAAGCGCAGCGGGCTCATCGTCGAGCAAATGGTCGGGCAACATCGGCCTGCGCATGGTGCGCACCGAGGTCAACGCCATGATCGCCACGCCGATCCCGACGACCGTGTGCAACAAGATCGAGCCGGGCAAGCCCGTGGTGCCCTGCGCGGCCTTCCCCACGGCCATCAACACCGCCGGTGACGGCAGTTCCTTCTCGCTGGGCGGCGCCTGGAGCCCGACCTCGGGCACGGTGTATTACAAGGTGCCCAGCGACAAGACCTTCGACCATGTTCTACCCAGCCTGAACATGCGCATCGAGCTCGCCCCCAAGCTGATTGGCCGCCTGGGGCTCAGCAAGACCATCGGCCGCCAGAACTACAACGTCTACGGCCTGGGCTTCACCGGCCAGACTTGCACCACCACCGGCTGCACGGTGAACGGCCCGAACCCGGCGCTGGAGCCCATGACCTCGGGCAACCTGGACATGTCGCTGGCCTGGTACTTCGCGCGGCGCTCGCTGGTGTCGGTGAGCATTTTCGACTCGCGCATCAAGGGCTACCCAAAGACGGGTGCGGTGCGGCAAGACGTCACCGTCGATCTGCTCGACACGGTGACCAACACCGTGCGCAACTACTTCATCCTCACCACCTCGCAGCAAGGCGCCAAGATTCGCGGCATCGAGCTCGCCTACGAGCAACCCATCGGCGCGGGCTTTGGTGTACAGGCCAACGTCAGCCGCGCCAGCACACGCGTGGACGACGGCCGCCCGATGGTGGGTGCCTCGAAGTTCGCAGCCAACCTGGGCGCCTATTTCGAGAATGACACCTTCAGCGCGCGCCTGGTCTACAACCACCGCAGCGAGTACCTCAACAGCACCACCGCGCCTTCGCCCATCGCCAACAGCCAGGGCCTGAGCGTGATCAATGGCGTGACGATGCCGGTGGCGCCCACGGTGGCCGGCCCGGTGTCGAACCTGGCCTTCTCGTTGAACTACAACATCAACAAGGAACTGCAACTCTCGTTCAGCGCCACCAACTTGCTTGACCCCGTGCGCGCGACCTACCGCTACAGCCCTGAGGAACAGCAGAAGCTCGACGTCAGCGGGCGGCAGTACTACCTGGAGGCGCGGTACAAGTTTTGACGAACGGGGCCGCGCTTAGCGCAGACAAAGGATCTGCTCGAGCACGCCGCAAGCCTGCTCGAACGTCTCATCGGCTAGCTGCTTCATCGGGTGCGGTTTGGCGCCACGTAGACGCCAGTCGAACGACTTGGGCTGATGGCAAAGCACGTAGCTTGGCTGCCCGGACTTGCGCCCTCCCGCCTTGCCCGCCAGCACCGCGAACGGGTTGGTGGCGTTGTAGGCGGCCGTGGTCATGGGCAGGCCCAGCACGAGACTGGTCTTGGCGTTGAACTCGCGGCTGGAGAGCACCACGAAGGGATGCACGTCGCGCATCTCGCGCCCGATCTGCGGGTTGCAGTCGATCCAGATCACGTCTTGCCGCGCCGGCACCCACAGTGCCTTGGCGCTGCGCGCCGGGCTCACCAACGCTCGGCGCCTATGCGCGGGCTGACCATTGCCTCACCGCCATGCACGGCCGGGTCAAACAAAGCAAGGCGTTGCGCCAGGCTGAGCTTGCCCGGCGCCAGTGGTGTGATGATGACGCGGCCGCCTTCGCTGCTGACGCGCACACGCTGGTCAACCTTGAGACCCGTGCTGCGCGCAATGCTCGCCGGAATGCGCACGCCCAAGCTGTTGCCCCAAAGCTTAAGCTCAAGCTCGGGGCTGGCGGGTGCAGCGGTGGTGAAGGCGGCAGTGGTTTCCATGGCGTGAAGTGTAGACGCGTTTATACGCCCAAGGCAAGCTCGATCAAACCTTCGAGCAAGGTCACCGTTCCCGCCGCAGCATCCAGCCGTGCGCGCACGCCAATCGGCAGCCCACGGTTGGGTGTGCCGTGCCCAGCGGGCCAGGCGTCGAGCACGGGTTTGCCCAGTGGGTGCAGGTACTCGGTGAGCACACCACCCGGCGAGCCGCCTTCGGTGAAACTGCCAAGCAGGAAACCACTTGCGGCCGCCAGCACACCGGTCAGCTGCAGCTGGCATAACAATCTATCGACACGGTAAGGCTCTTCGTTGATGTCTTCCAGGAAGAGGATGGCGCCTTGCCCTTGCACGGCCCAGGGCGTGCCGCTGAGCGCGCCGACGAGACTCAAGTTACCGCCGACCAGCAGGCCTTCGCACACGCCCGGGCAGCGCAGTGGTGTGGCCGCGCCGGCATGCATCACCAGGCCTGCGGGCATGCCTTCGCGAAGCAACGTGAACAAGGCTTCGGCGTCGTCTTCGTGGCCTGCGTGCACCAGGTCTGACGCCGGCATCGGCGCGTGCAGGCTGGGCACGCCGGCGCGGTGCAAGAGTGCGTGCAACGCAGTGATGTCGCTGTAGCCCACCAAGAGCTTGGGCTTGCGCCGGATCAGCTCAACATCGACGTTAGCCAGCAGGCGCATGGCGCCGTAGCCACCACGCAGGCAAACGACCGCCGCCACCTCGTCGTCGGCAAACGCGGCGTGCAAATCAGCCAGACGTTGGGCGTCGGGGCCGGCCAGGTAGCCATGCGCCT
Source organism: Rubrivivax sp. (assembly GCA_031373055.1). Classification (GTDB taxonomy): domain Bacteria; phylum Pseudomonadota; class Gammaproteobacteria; order Burkholderiales; family Burkholderiaceae_C; genus Rubrivivax. The sequence continues at coordinate 15,458 of JANMMH010000666.1, forward strand.
CATCGGTCCCACGTGTCATATGGCAGCTTGGGTACATGCGCACGCGCAGGCCGTGGCGTGCGAAGAGCGCTTCGACCAGCGGCAAGCGCTCAGGCAGCGCGGGGCCGGCAGGGGCGACGATGCCGACGAGGTCGCCCGCGCGCAAGGTGTTGAACGGCGTCACGACGAAGCGCTTTCGAGCCAGGGCGCCAGGGCCGCGTCGATGGCGCCGCCCAGCGCGGGCAGCCGCCAGGTCGTGGCCAGGTCGGCGTGCGGCGCGTAGCGCCGGCCCAGGTTGGTGAGCAGGGCCACGATGTAGTGGCGCTTCAGCGGTGCGCGGCCACGCACGATGCCGGCGTCTGACGCGTAGTTTTCCGTGGTGCCGGTCTTGTGCGAAAAGCGCAGCTCGCCGGGGATACCTGGTACCCACCCGGGCATCTTGGTGTGTGAGGTCGACGAGAGAATTTCGCCGAGCTTCTGCGCTTCGAGCAGCGCACGCAAGCGCCCACGGCTGGCTTCGCTAACGAGCATGGCACTCGCATGCAGCCACGGCGGCCGCGGCGCCTGCGCGTCCAAAAGCCACATCAGCCGCGCGCTGTCCCAGGCCGTCATCTGGATCATGCCGACACCCGCCCCTGCACCGTTGCTCCAGCCGCCACTGGCTTGTGTGCCGCGCAATTGCAGCGTCGGCAACCCGCAGGCGGCCAGGCGGTCGTGCAGCTTGTCGATGTAGCCCAGGCGGTGCAGCAGCGCCACCATCTCGGTGGTGGCGTCGTTGTCACTCACCGTGATCATGATGTCCATGTCGTGCTCGGGCCAGGGCGTCCTGCCGTCGTCCACGGCCATGGCCACGCCCACGGCGACGATCATCTTCAAGAGCGACGCCGGGTAGGGTGCGACAAGGCGGTGCGGGCCCTGGCCGAAGAGCGGCGTCCAGTGCACTTGCTGCCAGTCGGCGTTGGGCCACCACAGGAAGGACTCGCCCCTGGCGTTGCGCTGGTCGGCGACAAAGCGCACGTTGGTCACCGCGCCGGCGTGGCTGTCCATCGCCGCCGCCAAGCCTTGCGGGTGCTCGCGCGAGAACAGCACGTTGGCCCACACCGCTGGTTTGTTAGCAGGGAAGGCAGCGACGGCGAGGTCGATGCTGGGGAAGTGGGTGAGCGGCTTGCCGTCGCGCTTGGCGTCGGCGGTGCTGGCGAAGTCTTGCGCGCGCACGCAAGCGAGCAGGACCTGGGCGAGTTGATCGTGGGTCATGGGCGGCTTACAACGAAGAAGGGCCTCGCGTCTTCACGCGAGGCCCCGCGGGCAGAGCGTTCGCGGCAATGCTTAAAAGAACTTGTAGTCCAGCGTCACGGTGTACGCGCGGCCACGCGGGTCGGCCACACGCGGCTCCCAGGAGCTGCCAGCGCCGGTGTTGGTGTCGTAGGCGGCCGAGAACGGCGGGTCCTTGTCGAGCAGGTTCTTGATGCCCACCGTCAGGCCCAGGTTCTTGATGCCGGCGTAGCGCACGCTGGCGTTGTACAGCGTGTACGCCGGTACATTGGGTTGTAGCAGCGGTGGCACCACGCTGCCGTTGGCCACACCGGGCAGCACGGCGTCTTTGTAGCCGCTGCGGTAGAGCTGCGTCAGTGAGCCGGTCCAGTTGCCCTGGTTGAAGGTGCCCGTAAGTGCGTGCTTCCAGCGGATGCCAAGGTCGCCGCCGCGTGTGAAGGTGGCAATCTCACTCGGGCCAAAGGCCGCACTCGCCAGCAGGCGCGACTTCTTCTCGGTCAGCAGGCTGCCCTCAAGCGCGGCGGTCCAGCGGCCGCCGAAGGCGCTGCCATTGCCGTTGACGTTGAGGTCCACGCCCTTGGTGATGGTCTCGCCGGCGTTGACCCAGCGAATGTCGATATGTGTCAGCGTACCTGCGGCGTTACGGATGAAGTTCTGCGGGAACAGCGCGTAGTTGGCGATCAGCTGCGTCAGGGTCAGGCTCGCGATGGTGCCGGTCTTGCGGATGCTCCACCAGTCTGCGCCGATGCTGAAGTTGTTGTTCGGCGCCCAGACGATGCCGGCAGACCACTGTTTGGCCTCTTCCGGCCCGAGGTCGGGCTTGCCGCCAAACAGCGTGTTGGGGTTGATCGACTCGCAGCCCGGCTTCGTGGCGTCAACCAAGAGCGTCGGGCACTTGGCTGGGTCGACGATGGTCGCGCCACTGGTGGGCGACTCGGTAATGCCGAAGAAGAGCTGCGAGAAGGTCGGCACGCGGAAACCCGTGCTGTACGAGGCCCGTGTCAACACGCTGTCGATGGGCGTGAAGCGCACCGAGACCTTGGGGTTGGTGGTGGTGCCAAAACCCGTGTAGTCGTCCTGGCGGCCAGCGACCGTCAACTCAAGCCCCTTGATGACCGGCACCAGCACTTCGGCGAACACGGCCTTGACCTCTCGCTTGACGGTGTTGAGGTCGTTCACGCTGTCAAAGGGCGCGTTGAAGATGCGCCCCTGGGTGGCCAGATCGGTGGCGTTGCCGTTGAAGTTGTACTTTTCGGTGCGCGAGTTGAAGCCCACGGCGGCCATGACCTCGCCGCCGGGCAGCTTGAAGAGCGGCCCGCTGGCGGTGCCGTCGGCGGAGAACAGCGTGTACTTGCCGCCGTACAGCTTGGCGCCGTTGGCCGAAATAGCTGCCAGTGCCGAGATCGCGGCGGGTGTTTGTGTTTGACCAGGAATCACGAAGGGGTTGAGCACCCCGGTGTTGATCAGCGCGGCCAACTCCCGCCCGTAGAAGTAGCCGTTACCCAACACCGATGTGCCCTCGGCGACGGCGGTGGAGACGCCGACGCGGTAGTCCCAGTTGAACGGCAACGGGCCGTCGGCGGCGAGCAGCCAGCGCTGGGTCTCCGACGTCGAGTCGATCTGGCGTGAACCGCACTCCAGGCAGCGCCAGCGAAACGCGAGCGGCTGCCCGCGGTTGGCGGCGATGGTGGGGAACACCGCCACCAGCCTGTCGAACACGTAGTTGTAGGACGAGCCGGTGCTCGGGTAGGCGGTATTGAAGAACTGGCTGGTCGTGACCGCACTGCTGGAGATCTGGTTGGCCGAGAAGGTCTTGGCCGCTTCTGAGCGTGAGCCGATGAATTCAGCGAAGAGCTGATGCTCACCCAGGCGCAACGTGCCACGCGCGACCAGGTTGGTGTTGGTGATGGGTTGTTGCAACACGGCCGCGCGGCCGGTGTCCCAGGCGCAGGCCCATTTGGCGCTGGCCGTGGCCCACAGCACCTCGTTGTAGGCGTCCATGCCGGGCACGGTGTTGCAGCCGGCGCCGCCGGGCAGGTCGAGCACGTTGATGCCGCCGCTCATCGCCACGGTGGTGCCGGGCTGGATGGGGCCGGTGCTGCGCCCGGCGTTGTTGATGTTGTCGCGCGCCAGGGCGTTGTTGATGGTGCTGATCGGGAACACGGTAGCGAAGGGCGTGCCGCGCGTGTCGACCGAGAGGCCGCGGTCAACCTGGAAGGTATTCACGAAGTCGCGCTGGTCGCCACGCAGAGCTTTGTTCTCGGTGCGGTTCAGCGCCACCAGCACATTGAAGCCGTTCTTGTCGATGTCGCCGTAGCCGCCGGTGAGGCTCAAGCGCGTGATGTTGGCGCCGCCAGCTTCGGTGGTGTCGGCGAAAGCGCGTGCTTCCAGGCCCTGGAAGTTCTTGCGCAGGATGAAGTTGATGACACCGCCGATGGCATCGGTGCCGTAGATGGCCGAGGCGCCGTCCTTGAGGATCTCGACACGCTCCAGTGCCGCGAACGGGATCGAATTCAAGTCGACCACACCGCCGTTCAATCCGTGGGCCGCGACGCGCCGTCCGTTCACCAGAATCAGCGTGCTGGCCGAGCCCTGGCCACGCAGGTTGGCTGCCGACAGGCCGTTGCTGCCGCGCGCCGTGCCCGCGCCGACGTCGGCATTGCTGGCAAGGTTGTCCATGCCGTTGCCGTTGATGCTGAGCGCACTGACCAACTGCTCGGCCGAAACGATGCCTTGGCGCTCAAGCTCCTGGCGCGTGATGACCTGCACCGGCAGCGCGCCTTCGCTGGCAATGCGTTTGATGCTTGAACCGGTGATCTCGACGCGCTGTTCGGGGGCGGTCTGCGCGAACGCGGGGGTCACGATGCCGGCCAGGATCAGGCTGGACGCAAGGGCTTTGAGCTTCATGGTGGTTGTTCCTCTTGTGTTGCAAATGGCGGCGGCGCGCTCACGCAACGCGCCGCTTGTCCGGACCACTTAATTGTCGGCGCTGTGACGCCGCCACCACGCCACCGTCGGCGATTTCCAACAGCTGTATCGCCGTCGCGGCATGCGTGAAAACCCGCAAACGCAACGTGCCGCAGGAACCTGTCGTACCGCGCGGCGCAGCTGCCGAGGCCCGGCGGCAACGGGCTTGACGCAGTCCAGCACTTGCGCCACAAGGCTGGCATGAACGAGCCCAGCCCCACGGCGCAAGCCAGCCTGCCCACCCGCTATCCCTGGCCTTGGTACCGTGACCAAGTCTGGGGCGGCCAGGGCTGGGTCGACAACGCCACACCCGGTGCTGGCCCGGGTACCTCACCCGCGAGTGACGCCCACTACGTGCCCGAAGTGCGCACGCATACGGCCACGCGTTTATGGGCCGGCGTCTTTGGCGTGCTGGCGCTGATGGCGTGGGCTGGCGTGGTGTGGGGCGAAGACATCTGGGCGCAGCTCGGCGCGGGCTTCAGCGCCCTGGTGCTTAGCCCGGTGGCCGCATTGGCGTTGCACACGGCCATCGCCAACCAGTGGCGGCATGTGACCTGGGACGAAAGTGGCCTGAGCGATGCCAGCTACTTCGGCGTGCGCCGCGTGCCCTGGGCGGCCATCACCGAACTCAAGCGCGTGAACAGCGCAATGGCACGCCAGAGCAGCTACGACCGCGCGCGGGGCGGCCCTTCGCGCGCCACCAGCGCTGTTCTGCGCCCGCGTGACATCTGGGTCTATCAAGCGCTCACCGCACAAGGCCAGACGCTGCTGGACTTCACCGAGCCCGACCGTGATGAGGTACACCCGGCCTTTCACGCGCTGGTGCGCCGCCTTGAGCAACATGTGCAAACGCTGGCGCCCAAGAAGCCGCGCAGCGCGAAGGTCGCACGCGGCTGATACCCTCACCTCCGCCACTCAACGTCACCCATCAACACAACGGTTAGACACCCTGAACACGCCCACGCCACCCACGCACATGAACCCTTGGCGCTGGATCCCCACGCTGTACTTCAGCCAAGGCATCCCCTACGTGGTGGTGATGACGCTGGCGGTGGTGATGTACAAGAACCTCGGCGTGGGCAACACCGAGATTGCGCTCTACACGAGCTGGCTCTACCTGCCCTGGGTCATCAAGCCGCTGTGGAGCCCGCTGGTGGATTTGCTGGGCAGCAAGCGACGCTGGGTCGTCGTCTTGCAGTTCCTCATCGGCGTGGCCCTGGCGTGCATTGCGCTCACCGTGCCCGGCAGTGGTTTCCTGCGCGTCACGCTGGCCATCTTCTGGCTCATGGCCTTCGCCTCGGCCACGCACGACATCGCCGCCGACGGCTTCTACATGCTCGCCATGAGCGAAAAATCGCAGGCCGCCTACGTGGGTGTGCGCAGCACGTTCTACCGCCTGGCGATGATTGCGGGCCAGGGCGGGCTGGTGTATCTGGCCGGCATGTGGACCGATCGCACCGGCCAGGCCAGCACTGCGTGGGCCATGGTTTTCGCCGTCTTGGCCGCCGGTTTTGGGTTGGCCGCGCTGTGGCACCTGTGGGCTTTGCCGCGGCCGGCGCTGGACAAACCCGCACCCCGCAGCGGCACCTTCTGGGCCGACTTCGGCACCGTCTTCGCGGCCTTCTTTCGCCAGCCCGATATTTTGCGCGTGCTGGCCTTTTTGCTGCTGTACCGCTTCGCCGAAGCGCAGCTCTTGAAGCTCGTTACGCCCTTCATGTTGGACCCGCTCACCGCCGGCGGCCTGGGCCTGAAGACGCAAGACGTGGGCATCGCCTACGGCACGGTGGGCATCATCGCGCTCACGCTGGGCGGCCTGCTCGGCGGCTGGGTCATCTCCCGTGCGGGCCTGCGCCGCACGCTGTGGCCGCTGATGATCAGCATGCACGCGCCCAACACGGCGTTCATCGCGCTGGCCATCTGGCAGCCGCAAACCCTGTGGCTGGTCAGTGCAGGTGTGGCGTTAGAACAGTTCGGCTATGGCTTTGGTTTCACCGCCTACTTGGTCTTCATGTTTATGGGGGCCAGTGGACCACCCGGCCCGATCGGGCCGGACGGCACGGTCGGCACGAATCCGCACAAGACGGCGCACTACGCGCTGTGCACGGGCTTCATGGCGCTGGGGATGATGCTGCCGGGCATGTGGGC
>JANMMH010000458.1:0-5133 GCA_031373055.1 Rubrivivax sp.
CAGGGCTGGATCGTGCTGCAGCCCAATTATCGCGGCAGCAACAATCGCGGTCACAAATTCCAGCAGGCCATCATCGGCGATGCCGTCGCCGGGCCGGGGCGGGATATCATGGCCGGTGTCGCCGAACTCACGCCACTGCACAGCACCTTGCGCGTCGAGTTCGGAGACCACGCGGTCAAGCGGGTCATAGCCCCAGCCGCGCTGGTAGACATTGGCGTTGCCCGCGTCGAAGTGTTCCTCTCGGATGCGCCGACCCTTGGCATCGAGCGAGTACGCGACGCGCTGTCCGGCGCTGTCGATGAGGCCCACCTGCTGCTGCGCCGCGTCATACTGGCGCTCGACCCAGCTGCCGTCACCGTTCGTCGTGCGCAGCGGCTGGCCCGCCGCGGTGTACGTGAAGGTGGTGACCAGGCCGCCGGTATTGCGCGCACGCAGGCGTCCGCGCACGTCGTAGGCGAAGGTGGTGCCCAGGCCGTTGGGGTCGGTCATTGCAAGCGGCCGGCCGTGCGCGTCGTAACTCGTGTACCGGGTCACGTGGCCGAGCGCGTTGGTGACGGTGGCCAGGTTGCCCTGCGCATCGTAGGTGTAAGTGGTGATGTCATTGACGTCGGTCCGCGGGCCATTGACCGTGGCCATCAGCCCCAGCCCGTTGTAGGTGTAGACCCAGGCGCGCGAGGCATTGGTTGCAGTATCGGTGATGCTGTGCGTCAGCATGCGGCCCGCGCTGTCATACGTGAAGCTCGTCCGCTGACCGGGTCGGGTGATGGTCAGCGGCACTCGGAAAGAGGCATGCCACGTGGTGGTGATCGCGCGTGCTGCAGTCGTACCCACCGCTTCGGTACGGCTTGTCTCAAGTCCACGTGCGTCGCGCAAGAAGGTCGTTTGAGTGCCGCGGTAGTCGGTGACGGCGCTGACATAGCCGCTCGCGTCGTAGGTCGTGCTGGTGGCCGCGTTGCCGCAACTCGCACAGGCGGCGTTGTCGAGGCTGTAGCGGCGCGCCACCCCCTGGATGGCGGAGAAGGCATAGCGGCGGTAGTTGCCTGCACCATCGAGCAACTGGCGACTGCCGTCGGCGTAATACAGCACCGTGTTCGGCTGTGCGCCCCCGGCACGCACGGTCTGTACCGCGTTGCCGCTCGCGTTGTAGCTGTAGGTCGTGAGCCGCACGCCGTTTTCGTCGGTGATGCCCGTCAAGGCCCGCGGGAAGGCGGTGTTCTCGTAGTGGTACTGGCGAGTCGTCAGATCGGGGTAGCGCACCGAGGCCAGATTGCCGCTGGGCGAGTAGGCGTAGAGGTAGACACCCCCAGCCGGGTCGGTCATGCCGCTCACCCGGTTGAGGGAGTCGTAGGTGAAGACCAGCGAGCGGCCGAAAGCCTCGGTCACCTGAGCCAGCCGCCCTTGCGCGTCGTACGCAAGGCTTTGCGCAAAGCCCTCGCGGGCTGCCACGCTCATGAGCGCCCCGTTGGAAGAATAGGTTTCGGCTTGGTCGTTGCCGCACGTGAGGCGGTAGACCCCTCCCACGCTGCTCAAGCGGTCCACGATGTCGGGCTCGGCCACCCAGACTCCACTACTGAGGGTGAACTTCAGCACGCGCCCGTCGTGACGCACGGCTTCGGCCACGGTGGTGGTCTTGCCCTTGACCGTCGTGCTGGTGAAAACGAGCGAGCGGTCGTAGAAGCCGCGCCAGTTGTTCCCGAAGCGGCCCGCACGCGTAGACGCGCTGTTGTAGACCCGGCTCATCGCCAACGGGAACGGACCCGCGCCAAGGTAGTCGGTTTCAGTCGCGTGCTTGTTGCCGGTGGCGATGTTGATGGGATTCGGCGAATTGCCGTCGGTGGCCCGGGCGCAAGCGCTGTTGTTGGCCGGTTCGACGCCGAGATTCTTCTCCGGTCGTATCCCACTCAGCGGATCGACCGCGATCTTCACATTGAAGGTCACCAACTGGCTCGGCGACCATTTGGACTTGGCGGTAACCACCATATCCCCGGCTGCCGAGCCGGCGACCGGCGTGACGCATGCCGTTTGGGAGCTGGGATAGCAGTCATTCGTCGGCATCACGATTCGCGTTGAAGTCGTCTCCGCCAGACCCGCACCTCGAGGAGCTGCGGTGACATTGAACTCGATGGTGCGATTCCCCCCGGTTCCATTGCCCTCGACAAGCGTCGCCGCGAGTTTCTTCGGCGCGATCTGGTTCGGGCCGATCACTTGCCCGTCGCCATCGGTCTTTTCCAAAGTGTATTCACGGAGGTCGAAGGTATCGGTGGCGGCGACCACCCCCTTGTTGATCATCTCGATCGTCCAGCGACCGACAGGTTTCCACTCCACAGGCGTGCACAAGGTGATCGGATTGGCCTGTCCGCACTGCAATACGGCGCCGCCCTGCTTCCAGCAAGCTCCATCGAAGTCGACGCGCACGGTCTGCGTGGCGCCGGTCGGATCGGTGGTCTTGGTCGCCACCCAGTCGCCAGCGACTGCGTCACTGCCGGTGGCCATGACGGAAACGACAAATCCATCGTCCAGCATCAGGCCGTTTCCAGGCAAGACGTCGAAGGGCGTGCTTCCCGCTGTGCAGCCGTTAACTGCGCGGTCACGCTTCAGCCCGACATAGCTGAGGGTGATCGCGGAACTCTCCGTCGGCAGCATGCAGACCACGCAAGCGACGCCGAGAACATAGGCCAGTCCGACCTGCGAATTATTTTTTCTCATGTGCCTCTTCTTGGCGGCGTTGGCCGACCTGGGATCTGTACCTTGAATCACTACTGTCCGGTTAAACGGCCCGCGCAACCCCAAAGAGCAAGCATTGGCGCGGCTTAGCGGCCGATTTTGTTTGGTGCCGACTTGAACTTCGATCTTCCAAAACCGCGTACTTTCCCCGGCTTGACAGCTTCTGGGGACGAACGTGCATATCGGCAAGACCTTGTTCGCTCAAGTCATGGAGTTCGTCCCTTGGACCAGCTTTGCGCGAATCGTGCATCGCCATGGCGGCGACGCTGGCGTTCGCTCGTTGTCGTGCGCCGAACAGTTCCGCGCCATGGCGTTCGCCCAATTGACTTGGCGCGAGAGCCTGCGCGCACGAAGTCGGTGACGCGGCTGTAGCTGCCGGCGTAGCCCTCGGCGCAAATCTGGGTGAACAACGCGCACGCCGTGCGACGCTCGTGCCGCGGGCGATGAGCGTCGGCCTTGAGCGCGAGCTTGAGCGTCTCGTGGAACGCCGTGAGCTTGCCCGGCACCTCGTTACGCCGGTACCTCGGCTCCTCCAGCACCGGCGTCTTCAACCACTTGCGCACCGTGTTGCGCGACAAACTCGTCAGCCGCAGGATCTCCCGTACGGACTTCTTCTGGCGGAAAAACATCCGCCGAACCTTGCCAATCATGGTCATGGTGATCACTCCTTCCCCCTGCTCAAAAAGTAGGCAGGGTAGGTGAAACACCCGGGTCAAATTTGAATCGGCACTATCGCTGTAGGTGGGGATGCGGACGATTTCTTGGACTACCTGGAGGGTAGTTCATGTATTCATACGAGGACCGGCTTCGAGCCGTGCAGCTCTACATCAAGCTGGGCAAGCGCATTGGCTTGACCGTGGCGCCAACGTGCTGCTGTTCGGCCCGCCCGGCGTGGGCAAAAGCCACTTGGTTTGCGCCCTTGGGCATGCGCTGATCGACGCCGGCCGGCGCGTGCTGTTCACCCGTTGCTCGGAACTGGTGCAGCGCCTGCAGGCCGCGCGGCGAGACCTGCGCCTGCCGCAGGAGCTCGCCCGGCTGGACCGCTTCGATCTGCTGATCCTGGACGATCTCAGCTACGTGCGGCGCGACCAGGCCGAGACCTCGGCGCTGTTCGAGTTGATCGCCGAGCGCTACGAGCGCAAGAGCCTGGCGGTCACGGCCAACACGCCGTTCTCGAAGTGGGGCGAGGTGTTCGTAGACGCCGCCATGACTCTGGCTGCGGTGGACCGGCTGGTGCACCACGCCACGATCTTGGAGATGAACGTGCAGAGCTATCGGCAGCGAACCGCGCAGGCCGCCACCCCGGCGCGCCGGGCAAGCAAGCCAACCACCAAGCCCGCCAAAGACTGAGCCAAATCGCGTCCGCCGTGGACAAGTCACCTTCCCACAGGTCAAGCCTTTGGACAGCCCCTGCGGGGGCCGTGACTTGACCACCGCCGCAGCCTTCGACCACATGCCCAAAGCCTTCGACCAACGAATTGAAGAGGTAAGAAGGCGCAGAAACGACAACCGGCCGACGGGTAACATTCCTTCGTGAGGCAACACGGCGGCCAAGATAGTTGACGCCGGCCAGTTGCAACGAGCCCGATGCATCGATTGCTGCGGTGGCGCTGGCCGATTGCCTCAACGCGAACCTGGTGCGCAAGTGACGCATGGGTCGCGGGCTTGTGCGCTCGGGGCTCGTGGCGCCGGCACATCAGGCAGCCACAGCGGCGCCATCGCAGTCGTCATCCGCACCGTCAGCGCCGGTGCTCGTTGGCAGCCTGTCGTCGTCATCGTCCTTGTCAAGGTGGTGTCGCTGGACGCTCACGGAGTAGGTGCTGGCGTCGGCACTGCATGCGGCCCAGACGTGAAAAAGCCCGCCGGTTCGCGGCGGGCTTCTCTGACAAGCCGTCAATTCACGCCAGCTCTTGCGCCTGCTTGAGCATCGTGCCTGCATCGCTAACTTCGAACTTGCCCGGGGCCTCGACGTTGAGCGACTTGACCACGCCGTCGACCACCAGCATCGAATAGCGGTTCGAGCGCAGGCCCATGCCGCGTGCCATCAGGTCCAGCGTCAGGCCGGTGGCTTGCGTGAATGCGGCACTGCCGTCGGCCATCATGCGCACCTTGTCGGTGGTCTTCTGGTCACGGCCCCAGGCACCCATCACGAAGGCGTCGTTGACGGACACGCACCAGATCTCGTCGACGCCCGCAGCCTTCAGCGCTGCCGCGTTTTCGACATAGCCCGGCACATGCTTGGCCGAACAGGTGGGCGTGTAGGCGCCGGGCAGCGCGAAGATCGCGATCTTCTTGCCGGCGGTGGTCTTTTCGACGTCAAAACTATTCGGGCCAATCGAGCAGCCATTGCCCTCGACTTCGATGAATTCCTGCAGGCTGCCTGCGGGCAGCTTGTCGCCAACTTTCAAC
>JANMMH010000470.1:0-7500 GCA_031373055.1 Rubrivivax sp.
GATGAAATCCTGCTCGCCGAGCCGCGTGGTTTTTGCGCTGGGGTCGACCGCGCCATCGACATCGTCGAGCGCGCGCTGGCCAAGTTTGGCGCGCCGATCTACGTGCGCCACGAGATCGTGCACAACACCTACGTGGTGAACGACCTGAAAGCCAAGGGTGCGATCTTCATCGAAGAGCTGGCCGATGTGCCCGCCGGCGCCACGCTGGTTTTCAGCGCACATGGCGTGAGCAAAGCGGTGCGCACCGAGGCGGCCCAGCGCGGCTTCCAGGTCTTCGACGCCACGTGCCCGCTGGTGACCAAGGTGCACGTGGAAGTGGCCAAGCTCTCGCGCGAAGGCTATGAATTCATCATGGTCGGCCACAAGGGCCACCCCGAGGTGGAAGGCACCATGGGCCAGCTGCTTGAAGGCATCTACCTGGTGGAAGACGAGGCCGATGTCGCGCGCGTCCATCCACGCGGCGACAAGCTCGCGGTGGTGACGCAAACCACGCTGAGTGTGGACGACGCGGCGGACATCATCAAAGCCGTCAAGCAGCGCTTCCCGCATGTGCGCCAGCCCAAACAGCAAGACATCTGCTACGCCACGCAAAACCGCCAAGACGCGGTGAAAGTGCTGGCCCCGGCGGTGGACATCGTCATCGTCGTGGGCAGCCCCAGCAGCAGCAACAGCAACCGCCTGCGTGAAGTGGCGCAGCGCTTGGGCACTGTGTCGTACATGGTCGACTCGGCCGCCGACCTGCGCGAAGACTGGTTCGTGGGCCGCCAGCGTGTGGGCCTCACGGCCGGCGCATCCGCACCCGAAGTGCTGGTGCAGCAAGTCGTGCAGCGCCTGCGTGAACTCGGCGCCACCGCCATCCGCACCATGGACGGCGTGAAAGAGGACGTGCATTTCCCGCTGCCCAAGGGCTTGGGGCCTGTGGTCGCTGCGCCTGCTGCAGCGGTTGCACCCACGGCGCCCGCCGCGCGATCTTGACGCTGCGCCAGGCCTGAACTGCCCGCGCGGCGCGCCATGCCGCCGCGCACGACCCCACACCTGCATCCGAAAGCCACACCATGCTTGACATCCAACAATTGCGCCGTGATTTGCCGGCCGTGATCGCTCGCCTTGAAGCACGAAAAACACCACAACCCTTCCTCGATGTTGAGCGTTTCAGCACGCTTGAAGCCGAGCGCAAGACCATTCAAACGCAGACCGAAGAACTGCAAGCCAGACGCAATGCGCTGAGCAAACAGATTGGCCAGGCCAAGGGCAAAGGCGAGGACACCACGGGGCTCATGAGCGACGTGGCCGGCATTGCCGATGCGCTGAAAAACGGCGCGCAACGGCTTGATCTGCTGCAAGCCGAGCTCAACCAGATGCTCATGTCGCTGCCCAACCTGCCGCATGAAAGCGTGCCGGTGGGCGCCGACGAAAACGGCAACGTCGAGGCGCGGCGCTGGGGCCAGCCGGGCACGTACAGCTTCACGCCCAAAGACCACGTCGACTTAGGCGCGCCGCTAGGGCTGGACTTCGACATGGGCACGCTGTTGTCGGGCTCGCGCTTCAGCTTCTTGCGTGGCAAGGCCGCACGCCTGCACCGCGCGCTGGCGCAGTTCATGCTGGACGTGCAGACGACCGAGCACGGTTACACCGAGTGCTACACGCCGTACATCGTCAACCGCGAAATCCTTGAAGGCACGGGGCAGTTGCCCAAGTTCAAGGACGACATGTTCTGGGTTTACAGAGGAAGCGTCGGCGAAGCCGACGGGCGCGGTGGCGACGAGGTGCAGGCCGAGCAATACCTCATCTCCACCAGCGAGATCCCGCTGACCAACACGGTGCGCGGGCAGATCCTTGACGCGGCCGTGCTACCCATCAAGTTGACGGCACACAGCCCCTGCTTTCGCTCGGAAGCCGGCAGCGCCGGGCGCGACACGCGCGGCATGATCCGCCAGCACCAGTTCGACAAGGTCGAGATGGTGCAGGTCACGCACCCCGAGCAAAGCTGGGCCGCACTCGAAGCCATGGTCGGCCATGCCGAGGCGATCCTGCAAAAGCTCGAGTTGCCTTACCGCGTGATGGCGCTGTGTACAGGCGACATGGGTTTTGGCGCGGCCAAAACTTACGACCTGGAGGTCTGGCTGCCGGCGCAAAACACCTACCGCGAGATCAGCTCGTGCAGCAACTGCGAGGCCTTTCAGTCGCGGCGCATGCAAGCGCGCTTTCGCAACGCGCAAGGCAAGACCGAGCTCGTGCACACACTCAACGGCTCGGGCCTGGCGGTGGGGCGCACGCTCGTGGCGGTTTTGGAAAACCATCAGCAAGCCGACGGCAGCATTCGCATCCCCGCGCTCTTGCGGCCCTATCTCGGTGGGCTGGAGGTGCTAACGCCATGAGTACGCTGTCTACGCAGCGCGTTGCGAACGTGGCGCAGGCCTTGCTCGACGCTGCGGGCCGCGCGGCTTGCCTGCCCTTGCCTTCGAGCGCGCCCGAAGGTTTGTCGCTGCCCGAGGCCTTTGCCGTCGGCGCCGAGCTCACGCGCTTGCGTTTGCAGCGTGGCGAGCGACAAGTCGGCTGGAAGATCGGCTTCACCAACCGCAGCATCTGGCCGCGCTACGGTGTCTTTGCGCCGATATGGGGGCCGGTGTGGGACAGCACGACGACCTTGCTCGACAGCGCGACCTGCGAGCTTTCGCTGGGCGGCCTGAACCAGTCGCGCCTTGAGCCCGAGATCGTTTTCGGCTTTGCCAAGGCACCGCGCACAGGCATGAGTTTGGCCGAGCTGCAAGGCTGCCTAGACTGGGTCGCGCACGGCTTCGAAGTCGTGCACACGCACTACGCCGACTGGAAATTCAGCGCCGCCGATTGCCTGGCCGATTTCGCCCTGCACGGCCGCCTGCGCGTCGGCCTGCGTGTGCCGGTGCAGGCGTGGCCGACGCTGGCACAAGACCTCGCGGCCATGCGCGTGCAACTGCACTGCGACGGCGTCTTGAAGGACGAAGGAGCGGGCGCCAACGTGCTCGATGGCCCGCTGCACGCGCTGAAGATTTGGATCGACGCCATGGCCGAGCATTCGCCGCAATGGCAGGTGCAAGCAGGCGAGTTGGTGACCACGGGTACCCTCACCGACGCCTGGCCCATGCAGGCTGGCCAGCATTGGCACACCACGCTTTCCGAGCCCCGGCTGGCGGGCTTGACACTGCGCACGAGGCCCTGAAGGCGTGAACTAGAATGCTCGCCTTCGCCAGCGGACGGACCCTCGTCGGCGATGCGAATTCAGGAGAGGTGGCAGAGTGGTCGAATGCGCCGGACTCGAAATCCGGTGTACTGGTCTCCAGTACCGAGGGTTCGAATCCCTCCTTCTCCGCCAACACGGTATTGAGCACGGGCCCTTGTGGCCCGTTTCTCATGGTGCACACGGCAGCACGCGCAGACTGCACGTGCTGCCGTATCGCTACAAGTCCCGCGCCAGCTGCGCCAAGTACCCCATGGCCTGCGTGAAGAAGGGCGGCACGCAAGGCAAGTGGCCCGCCACAGGCGTGGCCTTGCAGTCGGTGAGTGAGACATTGCCCGCCAAGGCGCCGCGCGCGAGCATGGCTTTGAGCGCGGCGGTGGAAGCCTTGTAGTCCACCGTCTGGTCGTCCTTGCCGTGGAACAAGCGCCAGGGCACGCGCGGGGCCCAGTCGTGCACGTTGCTCACACGCTCCTGTTCATTCACGTCGTCGGCAAGAAAGTTGTCGATGAAGGTGCTCTGGAAGGTGACATCGCCATCGTCGGGAACAATTTGCTTCAGGAGCGCACGGCGCACCTCGTTGCGCACGGTTGAACCCAGATGGCGCAGGAAGCCGGGGTTGATGAGCGCGCCGACCAGGATGTTTTCGTTTTTCACCCGCGAGAGCAAACAGTCCAGCGCGGTGCCCACGTCGTAAGGCCCGCCGCCGCCCACCGAAGCCACGACGTTGGCCAGGTGCAGGCTGTTTTGCGCCTGCAAGGCGCGGTGTGCGGCCATGCTGGCGTACGCGCCTTCCGAGTAGCCGACCATGAAGAGCTGGCCGTTGCCGAGCTTGCGGCGGCTTTGGCGCCACAGCCTGGCAGCGGTGAGCATGTCGTTCACGGCGGCGGCTGTCGGCGCTGACAGCAGGTAAGGGTGCTGCGTGCCTTTGGACGCGCCGTAGCCCACGAAGTCGGCCGCCACCACGATGTAGCCCAGTGAGGCCATCACGATGGACGGCTCGGCTGCGGCAATGGCGTTGCTGGGGGCGTCAGCGTCGTTGAAGATGGTGCCGTGCTGGTAGCTGATGACGGGGCTTTCGCGCCCAGCCGCCTTGTCGGGCACCGAGACCAGGCCCGAGGCGGTGAGCAAGTTGCCATTGCCGTCCACCGTGGTGTAGGTCAGCCGCCAGTTCTGCACCGTGTAGCGCGGCGCCACGCCGGTGATCTTGCCGCCAGCG
Source organism: Rubrivivax sp. (assembly GCA_031373055.1). GTDB lineage: Bacteria > Pseudomonadota > Gammaproteobacteria > Burkholderiales > Burkholderiaceae_C > Rubrivivax. Next base: position 4,434 of record JANMMH010000470.1, read on the forward strand.
GCATTGACGGCCGCGACGATGTCGCCCACAGGCACGCTGGCCAGTTGTGTCGCCGACTTCAGTTCACCGCGGCCGACGGGTGCCACGATGGCGGCTTCGCTATCGGGCGGCGGGGCGGGCACCACCAAGGGCTGGGCTGCTTGCGGCGCGGGGCCGGGGGCCGAGCTACCGCCGCCACCGCATGCGCTCAGTGCCAGAGTCATTGCGGCAAGTTGCCAGCCGAATCGACGCATGAAGGTCCTCACGTAGTGCGTTATGTGGGCAAGGCGACAGACGCCACGCGCAGCGGATGTTAGGCAACGGCGCCGCGCTTGGCGCGTTGACAGGGTGCGCCATGGTGAGCAAGCGTGAGCGCGCGTACATGGGCCCGTGCGCGGCCCCACTCCTACAATGTGGGCCCCTTCCTGAGCCACCTCGCCGCACCATGCCCGTCAATCTGCGTACACCCGAAGCCAACGAGCTTTTTCCCGTCGCCGGTGTGCGCATCGGTGTGACCATGGCCGGGGTGCGCAAGGCGAATCGGCGTGACCTGGTGGTCTTTGCGCTCGACGAGCACAGCACGGTCGCGGGCGTCTTCACGCTCAACCGTTTTTGCGCCGCGCCGGTGCAGGTGTGTCGTGATCATCTCGGGCGGGAAGACGCTATCCGCGCGCTGCTCATCAACACCGGCAACGCCAACGCTGGCACGGGGGAAGACGGCCTCATGCGTGCCCGGCGCAGCTGCGAAAGCCTGGCCGCACTGATGAACTTGCGCAGCAGCCAGGTGCTGCCGTTTTCCACCGGCGTGATCATGGAGACCCTGCCCATCGAGCGCATCGAAGCGGGCTTGCCTGCGGCCATTGCGGCGCTGAAAAGCGACGCCTGGCTTGACGCCGCGCACGGCATCATGACCACCGACACGCTGCCCAAAGCCGCCTCGCACCAAGTGCAGATTGGCGGGCGCACGGTGACGGTGACGGGCATCTCCAAAGGGGCGGGCATGATCCGCCCGAACATGGCCACCATGCTCGGCTTCGTCGCGACCGACGCCGTGATCGCGCCGCACTTGATGCAAGCGCTGGTGACAGAAGCGGCCGATGCGTCCTTCAACCGCATCAGCATCGACGGCGACACCAGCACCAACGATTCCTTCATCGTCGTGGCTACCCAGCGCGCTGGCCACGCAGTCATCACCGACCTCGACTCAAGCGAGGGCCGCCAATTGCGCGAAGCCGTCAACGCCGTTTCGCGCCAGCTCGCCCAAGCCATCGTGCGCGACGGCGAGGGCGCCACCAAATTCATCACCATCGACGTCGAAGGCGGGCGCACGGTGGATGAATGCCGCCAGGTGGCCTACGCCATTGCGCATTCGCCGCTGGTGAAGACGGCGTTTTTTGCCAGCGACCCCAACCTCGGGCGCATCCTCGCGGCAGTGGGCTATGCAGGCATCGGTGACCTCGACCAGACCCTCATCGAGATGCATCTTGACAACGTTCATGTCGTACGGCGTGGCGGCCGCCACCCTGACTACCAGGAAGCCGACGGCCAGCGCGTCATGAAACAAAGCGAGATTGCCATCCGCATCGGCCTGGGCCGCGGGCCGGCCAGCGCGCAAGTGTGGAGCTGCGACCTGAGCGAAGAGTACGTGCGCATCAACGCCGACTACCGCTCCTAAACCTCGCCGCCGTTTGCAATTCAAGCTCGCCCCCAACGACCTGCTGCGCGACCCGGCCTATCGCCGGCTGTGGACCTCGATCCTGATCAGCTCGTTTGGGGCGCAGGTGTCGATGCTGGCCGTGCCGCTCACGGCCGCCGTGCTCTTGCACGCCACGCCCACGCAGATGGGGCTGATGACGGCCATCGCGCTCATTCCCTTCATGCTTTTTTCGCTGCCCTCGGGCGTGTGGCTGGACCGTGTGCGCAAGCTGCCGGTGTACGTGGCCGGCGAAACGGTGGTGGCCTTCGCGCTGGCGTCGATACCGTTGGCCTGGTGGCTCGGTGGCTTGACCATGGGCTGGCTCTACGTCGTCGAATTCATCATCGGCCTGGTGCACACGGTGTCGGGCAGCGCCGCGCAAATCGTGCTCACGCAAGTGGTGCCGCGCGACCGGCTGGTGGAAGCGCACGCCAAGAACGCGCTGGCCACCTCGGGCTCGGAAGTCGCCGGCCCTGGGCTGGCCGGGCTGCTCATCAAGCTGGTGGGCGCGCCGGTGGCGCTCTTGGTGGACGCTGCGCTGCTGCTCTATTCCGCCGTGATCTTGCGTGGTGTGCAGGTACACGAGCGCGTGCGGCTGAACACGAAAGGCCACTTCTGGCGCGACCTCAAGATCGGTCTGCGTTTTGTGGTGACGCACCGCTTGTTGATGGTGCTGGCGCTGGTCATGGGCGTGTGGCAGATGTGCCATCACGCGGCCTTTGTGGTGCAGATCCTCTTTGCCACGCGCACGCTGGGCCTGAGCGAACAGCAGGTGGGCCTGTGCTACATCAGCGTCGGCATCGGCACCATCACTGCCAGCATGCTGGGCCACCGCATCAGCGCGCACATCGGCCCCGGGCCTTGCTTGACGCTCGGTATCGCTGTCAGCTCAAGTGCGTGGTTATTGCTGGCGAGCGCGCCGCCTGGTGCCTGGGGTGTGGCGGCGTTTGCGGGCATGCTGATGCTCTTCTCGGTCGGTGCGGTCTTCATCTTCATCAACTTCCTGGCGCTGCGCCAGGCGGTGACGCCGCCCAATTTGCTCGGCCGCATGACCAGCGCCATGCGTTGGCTCACTTTGCTGGGCGCAGGCCCCGGCGCGCTCTTGGGCGGCTGGCTGGGTGAGCACCTGGGGCTGCGCGCAGCGCTGGTGTTCGCGGGCGTCACCAGCCTCGTGCTGGCGCTGGTGGCCTGGCGCGTGCCGACTTTGCGTGACTTGAAGGCGTTGCCCAAGCCTGAGGAAGACGAGATGCAGGCGCTGGGCTCGGAGGCGGCGGTGCGGCCGCAGGGGTGATCGGGCAGACGCACGCGGCGTAGATAGCCATGATCTCATCGAAGCGATCCTGCTCGGCGGGGGTGTGCTCGCTCCACGCTTTCACTTCGGGCGGACGCGGC
>JANMMH010000494.1:0-1886 GCA_031373055.1 Rubrivivax sp.
GAAAATGCTGTCGACGCCCTGTAGGTACATGGCGATGCGTTCGATACCGTAGGTGATCTCGCCGGCGACGGGATAGCACTCCAGACCCCCGGCCGGTTGAAAATAAGTGAACTGAGTGACTTCCATGCCGTTCAACCAGACCTCCCAGCCCAGGCCCCAGCAGCCCAGCGTCGGGTTCTCCCAATCGTCTTCCACAAAGCGCACGTCGTTGACCTCGAGATCAAAACCCAGTGCTTTCAAAGAGCCGAGGTAGAGATCGAGGATGTTCGCTGGCGCCGGCTTCAACACCACCTGGTACTGGTAGTAATGCTGCAAGCGATTCGGGTTCTCGCCGTAGCGGCCGTCTTTGGGTCGGCGGCTGGGCTGCACGTAAGCGGCCTTCCAAGGCTCGGGGCCGATGGCGCGCAAGAACGTCGCCGTGTGGCTGGTGCCGGCGCCGACTTCCATGTCGTAGGGCTGCAGCAAGGCGCAGCCTTGGCTCGCCCAATAGGACTGCAAGGTGAGGATGATTTGCTGGAAGTTCAGCATGTCTTGGGGCCCGGGTTTCAAAGCAGATACGGCATAAACCCTTGAGTTTACGGGCCGCCTAGGCACGTAGCCTTGGCAGCGATGACGACCCAACAAGCCCTACTCAGCCTGGTGCTGGCGACCATGGTTTTCTCGGTGGCACTCGAGTTGCGGGTGATGGACTTCCGCCGCGTCGCGCAAACGCCGCGTGCGGTGCTGGCCGGCTTGATTCCGCAGTTCGTGCTACTGCCTTTCGCCACCTGGATTGCCACGCTGGTGCTCGACCTGCCGCCGAATGTGGAAGCGGCGATGATCCTCGTCGCCTCATGCCCGGGTGGCGCGCTGTCCAACGTCATCACGCATTTGGGGCGCGGCAACACGGCGCTGTCGGTCAGCGTGTCGGCGGTGGCAAGCCTCTTGGCGCTGGTGCTGACGCCGCTGAACTTCACCTGGATGGTCTCGACCAACCCGGCCACTGCGGGCTGGCTGCGCACGCTGGCCATCGACGCTTCGGACATCTGGATCAGCCTCGCCTTCCTGCTGGCCTTGCCCATGGTGCTGGGCATCTGGATCGCCGACCGTTGGCAGCACGCGGCCGCGCGTATCCGCAAGCCGCTGTCGCGCTTCTCGGTGGGTATGTTGCTGGCCTTCATCGCGCTCGGGCTCTTTCGGGAGCGCCAGTTGCTGACGGCGAGCATCCTGCCGCAGCTGCTCATCGTGATCCTGCACAACGCCAGCGGCCTGGCGTTGGGTTGGTTGTGTGCCCTCGCGTTCAGGGTTAGCCTGGCTGATCGCCGCGCCATCACGATCGAGGGCGGCATGCAAAACGCGGGCCTGGCGCTGGGCATCATCGCCGTGCAATTCAACGCCGACCTGGGCATGGTCATCATCGCCAGCCTGTGGGGCATCTGGCACATCGTCTCGGGCCTGAGCATGGTGGCCATTTGGAGAAGCATCGATGCTCGCTCTGCTCATTAAAGGCGCCACCGTGGTCGACGGCTCGGGCGCGGCGCCCTATGTGGCCGACGTCGGCGTGAATGCCGGGCGCATCAAAGAGATCGGCCGCATCAGCGCCGCCGCGCACGAAACGGTGGCGGCTGGCGGCCTGTGGCTAGCGCCAGGTTTCGTGGACATTCACACCCACTACGACGGCCAGGCGAGCTGGGATCAAACCTTCAGCCCGAGCATCCACCACGGCGTGACGACGGTGGTGATGGGCAACTGCGGCGTCGGCTTTGCGCCGCTGGTGGCGGGCCGCCAACAAGCCTTGATCGAGCTGATGGAAGGCGTGGAAGACATTCCCGGCGTGGCGCTGGCCGAGGGCGTGCCCTTCAACTGGCAGAGCTTTCCGGAGTTCATGGAGGCCCTGGACGCGCTGC
>JANMMH010000586.1:0-2898 GCA_031373055.1 Rubrivivax sp.
CTGCATGAAGGGCGTGGACGCGCGTACGAAATTCATGTTGCCGGCGATGGGCTCGATCATCACGCAGGCGACGTCGCTGCCTTGCGCGGCGAAGGTTTCTTCGAGCTGTGCCACGTTGTTGTACTCAAGCACCAGCGTGTGTTGCACCACTTCTTCGGGCACGCCCGCACTGGTGGGGTGGCCAAAGGTGGCCAAACCTGACCCGGCCTTGACCAGCAGCGCGTCGGCATGGCCGTGGTAGCAGCCTTCGAACTTGACGATGCGCTTGCGCCCGGTGAAGCCACGCGCCAGGCGAATCGCGCTCATGCCGGCTTCGGTGCCGCTGCTGACGAGCCTGATCTGCTCGACGCTTGGCACCAGGGCGATGATGGCTTCGGCGAGCTCGACTTCACGCTCGGTGGGCGCACCAAAACTGAAGCCATCGACGGCCGCTTTTTGCACCGCCTCCAGCACCGCCGGGTGGCCGTGGCCCAGGATCATCGGGCCCCAGGAGCCGATGTAGTCGATGTAGCTCCGGCCTTCTACGTCCCAAAGGTAGGCGCCTTGAGCGCGCGCGATGAAACGCGGCGTGCCGCCCACGGCACGAAAGGCACGCACGGGCGAGTTCACACCGCCGGGGATGACGCGCTGTGCGCGCTCGAAGGCGGCCGCGTTGGTGGTTGCGTGGGTGGTCGTCATGGCCATCAGTGCACGCGCCGAGGTGCCGGCTTGCCTGCGGGTTCGAGTATCTCGATCTCCGGGCCTTCAAATCCTTCTTCGCCTTCTTCGGCGGGCGGCAGCGCCCAGAAAAAGCGGTCGGGCACGATGTTGCCCATGCCCGGGCGAAAGCCGGCGTCCAGACTTTGATCGAGAAACGAAAGTGCTTCACCGACGGCGGCTTGCAACTCGCTTCCGGCGGCCAGCAATGCGGCCAATGCGGCCGACAAGGTGTCGCCCGCGCCGATGAAGCCGGCGTCAAAGCGCTCGAACTTTTCGCCCGTGAGCGCGCCTTGCGCCGAGGCCAGCACGTTGTCGATGAACTGCTCGGGGCTCTTGGCGTTGGGCGCCAGCATGACGCCAGTGACGAGCACAAAGCGTGTGCCGTGCTCCGACGCGGCGACCGCGAGTTCACGCGCCGACGGCGGGCGCTCGCTGTCCCATTCGGGCAGCAAGAAATCGGTGAGCGTCTTGTGGCTGCCCACCAGCACTTCGGTGGCGGGCAAGATGAGCTCGCGAAAGGCGTCGAGGTAGGGCTGCAACTGGTCTTCTTCAAGCCAGCCCAGGCTGGGCATGTACGACACCAGCGGCACGTCGGCGTAGTCCGACAGCACTTCGGCCACGGCGCTGATGTTCTCGGCACTGCCCAGGAAGCCGACCTTCCAGCCGGCGATGGTCAGGTCTTCGAGCAGGTAGCGTGATTGCTCCACCACGGCGTCGGCGTCGATGGCGTGGTGGTCAAAGATTTCGGCGGTGTCGCGCATCAGGATCGACGTGGCGATGGGCAGCGCGTGGGCGCCCATCGCGGCCACGGCGGCGACGTCACCGGCCAGGCCGCCCGCGCCGGTGGGGTCGTTGGCGTTGAAGCACATCACGCAGGCCGGAGCTGGGGGTTCCATCGCCTCGACGGGGGTGTCCGGTGGCGGTGCGTTCTCGGGGCTCATGGGGGTGTCCTGGCAATGGTGTGAGCGTGCTTGCGGCCGCGTGCAACCGGTGAACCGGGTGAGGCTGGCGTTGGCGCTCACATTTCCTTGTAACTCTGCGAAAGTGCCTCGCTACAATCGGTGCCCATTGTAGTGACGGCCCCAATCCCGACGTGAGTGAACCCAGTACCTGGATGTGTCTGATCTGTGGATGGATCTATGACGAAGCGGCCGGCGACCCCGAACATGGCATTGCACCAGGCACCCTCTGGTCGGCCGTCTCGATGAATTGGACTTGCCCCGAATGCGGTGCACGCAAGGAAGATTTTGAGATGGTGGAGATCTGAGCCGCGATCTGAGGCGCGACCCGAACCATCACCCGCCCGCGCGCAAGTCGCGGGTCATCTTGGAGGCACCACTTTGATCGACGCCAGCGACGCGCCTGCACCGCCTGGGGCCAAGGTTTTGGTCATCGATGACAGCAATACCATCCGCCGCAGCGCGGAAATTTTCTTGCGCCAGGGCGGGCATGAGGTGGTGCTGGCCGAAGACGGCTTTGATGCCCTGTCCAAGGTCAACGACCATGTGCCCGAGCTCATCTTCTGCGACATCCTGATGCCCCGGCTGGACGGCTACCAGACCTGCGCCATCATCAAACGCAACCCGCGCTTTGCGGGTGTGCCGGTGATCATGCTGTCCAGCAAAGACGGCCTCTTCGACAAGGCACGCGGGCGCATGGTGGGCTCTGAGGAGTACCTGACCAAGCCCTTCACCAAAGAGCAATTGCTCAAGGCGGTCGAGGCGTTCCGCAAGGTCCCGGCGGCTTAGGCGCCGGCACCGGCACCCGCCTGGCCACTGCGCGCATCACGAGCATCACGAGGTACGGTCCATGCCCATCCACAAGATCCTGGTTGTCGACGATTCCAAGACCGAGTTGCACCATCTCTCGGAGCTGCTCGGGCGCAAAGGCTATGCCGTGCGCACGGCCGAGAACGGCGAAGAGGCGATGCGCCGGCTGGCTGAAGACAAGCCCGACCTGATCTTGATGGACGTGGTGATGCCGGGCCAAAACGGCTTCCAGCTCACACGCGCCATCACCCGCGACCCGCGTTTTGCGGGCGTGCCGGTGATCATGTGCACGAGCAAGAACCAGGAGACCGACAAGGTCTGGGGCATGCGCCAGGGCGCGCGTGACTACATCGTCAAGCCCGTCCACAGTGAAGAGCTGATCGCCAAGATCAAGGCCTTCGACACGCACTAGGACTTGCACGACCTGCAC
>JANMMH010000610.1:0-9064 GCA_031373055.1 Rubrivivax sp.
CCTTAGGTCACGACTGTGAAAGCGACGTGACAACGCGGGCCGGTAGATGGACTAAGGCGGTATGCGCATCAGGGCCTGCCCGGCACGCAACACCGCGCCTGGCGCGATGCCCTGGGCCAGCGTGAAGCCCGGCGGCGCAAAGACGATGATGGTTGAGCCATGCTCGAACCAGCCCATTTCCTGGCCCTTGGTGAGTGTGGCGCGGCACGGCATCTCGTGCGGCCCCCGGTGGCGCAAGTGCAGCAGCACGTTGAGAAAGTGCAGGCGAATGCTGGCCACCAAGATCGCCGCCACCGGCACCAAGGCGATCGGCTGCCCGCCGGCGCTGAGCCGCGCGCGCAGCACCGCGCGCTCGTTGCGGCAGAACAGGCGCTGAACCCGCGCCAGCGCAATCGGGTTGACGTTCCAGGTGTCGCCGCTGAGGTAGCTGACATGCTCCACCACGCAGTCGTGCGGCGCATGGAAGCGGTGGTACATCGCCGAGGTCAGCCGCAGGGTCACATACACGCCATCTCGAAACGGCGTGCTGTCTTGCTGCGGACCAAAGAGTTCGTCGATGGTGTAGGGCATGCCCTTGGCCTGGTAGACGCGGCGATGCAGCGCCGCACCACACGCGCCGACGATGGCGTCACACGGGCTGGCCAGCACCTCGGCGCGCAGGTCGGGCGGCCGCGCGCCGGGCACCAACTCGCGCGTGAAGCATTCGTGCAGCGAGTTGAAGCGCTGCTGGCGCGCGTCGCTCAGGTCAAGCTCGGTGAACCAGCGCCACACCGCGATGGAGGCACGCGTCAGCCAGCGGCTGCGGATGCGGCTGAAGCGCCCCATGGCATGCGTCAGCGCGATGCGCGGCACACGGTTGGTGAGCAGAAAGTTGATGTCCTCTTGCCGCGCCAGGCGGCGCAGCAGGCCCAAGTTGTGCATTGGCGATGGTGTTTTCATGCGCTTGTCAATTTGCGCCGCTATACCCAGCGGCATGGAAAAAACCCTGACCCTTCTGTCCCTGGCCACCTTGATGCTCTCGGCTCTGGCCGTGGCGCCGGCAGCGCGCCGGCGCATTGCGCTGTCGCGCGCCAAACACCGCTCGCTGGCCGGCCACTCGAAAATTGCCAAACGCTTGGCGACCTTGATGCCGGGCTATGCCTACGACGACGCAAGCTTCTTCGACAGCGACGGCGCGCCGGCGCACATCGCCGCACAACGCCGTGCCGGCTTCAAGCAGCTGGGTGCCCTGCTTGCGCAGCGTTCGCCGCACACGCTGGCCTTCACCGAGCTGGCGCGCGAGTCGCTTTCGGACCTGCAGTTCACCAGCCGCTACCGCGTGCCTTTCCCCTATGCGCCGCTGGTGCGCCAGACGCTGCGCCTGGGCGCCTTCGTGCAGCGCAGCGACGGCGTAGCGGTCGAAGACCTGGATGGCCAGCGCCTGGTCGACCTCACCGGCTCGTATGGCGTGAATCTCTTTGGCCACGAGTTCTACAAAAACTGCATCGACGAAGGTGCGGCACGCGCGCGCGGCCTCGGTGTGGTGCTCGGCCAGTTGCACCCCGAGGTGCTGGCCAACGTTTCGCGGCTCAAGGCCATCTCGGGCCTGGACGAGGTGTCGTTTCACATGTCCGGCACCGAGGCCGTGATGCAGGCCGTGCGCCTGGCGCGTTACCACACGCGTCGCAAGTACCTCGTGCGCTTTTGCGGCGCGTACCACGGCTGGTGGGAAGACGTGCAGCCCGGGCCCGGCAACCCGCTGCCGCCGCGCGAGACCTACACGCTGCGCGACATGCACGAGCGTTCGCTGCAGGTGCTGCGCACGCGGCGCGACATCGCCTGCTTGCTGGTCAACCCACTGCAAGCACTGCACCCCAACGCCAACGCGCCGGCCGACGCACAGCTCGTGGACGGAAGCCGCAGCGCGCACTTCGACCGTGACGCCTACACGGCGTGGTTGCGCGCGCTGCGCCAGGTCTGCACCGAGCGCGGCATCGTGCTCATCTTCGACGAGATCTTTGTCGGCTTTCGTCTCGCTCCCGGTGGCGCGCAGGCTTACTTCGGCGTGCGCGCGGACATGGTCACCTACGGCAAGACGCTGGGTGGCGGGCTGCCGGTGGGCGTCGTGTGCGGCACCCACGCGCTGATGAAGCGCTACCGCGAGGACCGCCCGGCTGATGTGTGCCTGGCGCGCGGCACCTTCAACGCGCACCCCTATGTGATGGGCTGCATGTCGGCCTTTCTCGACCATCTCGATCGGCCTGAGGTCCGGGCGCTGTACCAGGGCCTGGACGCGCGCTGGGATGCGCGCGCCGCGCAGCTGAACCAGCGGCTGGCGCAAGAGCAGCTGCCGCTGCGCGTCGCGAACATGTCGACCATCTGGACCGTGCTGTACACGCAACCCGGGCGTTATCACTGGATGTTGCAGTTCTACCTGCGCGCGCATGGCCTGCTGCTGAGCTGGGTGGGCAGCGGGCGCATGATCTTCAGCCTGGACCACGACGGCGCCAGCTTTGACGACGTGGTGGAGCGCTTCGTCGCGGCCTGCCGCCAGATGCGTGAGCACGGCTGGTGGTGGCGCGACGAGAACGTCAGTGCGGCCATGATTCGGCGCAGTGTCTTCAAAGAGATGCTGCGCCGCCTGTGACTGCACTGCGGGTGAACTCAATGCCTGCGCAGGTGTGACATCGGGTCGATCCACTCACCGCGCAGCAGATGCAGCGGCGCCTTGTAGTACAGCGCGATGTCGTGGAGGGGGTCACTCAAAATTTTCGCGGCCCAGGCCCACGCCGGCAGCGCGCCTTGCTGCACCCAGAGCTGGCCCACACGCAGCAAGAGCCCCGCCACACCCAAGGCCAGCCAGGCAATGCCCACGTCGTGCACGAAAGCTGCCGCGCCCACCGCGGGCTCGATCAGCCCACCGAGCGACGGCTGCCACCACAGCAGCAGCGGGATCAAAACCCAGGCCGCCATCAGCACGACTTTGCGGCGGATGTTGTAGCCGACCTTGATGGCTTCCTTGTGCGCGTCGCTGGCCTGGTTGACATGGTCGTAGCCACGCGGCTCGAAGAAGAAGTGACCCGCCTGGCGCAGCGTCATCGACACGCACCAGGCCAGGATCGCCGCCAAGGCAGGGTTGACTAACAACAAAACGTAGGCCACCAAGAAGCAGATCGCGCTGAGCAAGTGCAGGCTCTGGTTGATGCGGCTGTGGTGGTAGTAGCGGTGGTCGTCCATGCGCTGTTCGCGCAGGGTGTTCAGGAATCGCTCCATGGTGCTCCTTCGGGGTGGGTGCGTTGGGCGCAGCGTGGGCACTGCGCGGCGCATGGTGACGCCGCTGCGTGAAACTGGCGTGACGGCGCCGTCGCGCCGAGTGCACTGTGTGTGCCGCTGTCATCGTGGTGTCGCACGCGCTGCCCACCATGCTGGGCATGAACAAGCTGCGCATCAGCGTCGTGACCGAGACCTACCCGCCCGAGGTCAACGGCGTGGCGATGTCGGTTGCGCAACTCGTGAACGGCATGCTTCAGCGCGGGCACACGCTGCAACTTGTGCGGCCGCGCCAAGATGGCGACGCGCACGAGCGCACCGACCCTACGGCAGCTTCGGCAACTTCAGCAACTTCGGTATTTGGCGGCGACGTCCTGACGCACAGCTGGCCGATCCCGCGCTACCCGCAGCTGCGCATGGGCGCGCCAAGCCAGGGCCAGCTGCTGGCGCTGTGGGCGCATGCGCGGCCCGAGCTGGTGCACATTGCGACCGAAGGGCCGCTGGGTTGGTCGGCCCTGCAGGCGGCACGCCGCTTGCACATTCCGGTGTCATCGGACTTCCGCACCAACTTCCACAGCTACGGGCAACACTACGGCGTGCCATGGCTGACGCGGCCGATCCTGGCCTACCTGCGCTGGTTCCACAACCGCACGCAGGCCACCATGGTGCCCACCGACGCCATGCGCACCAGCCTTGCGCTGCGAGGCTTTCAGCGGCTGCATGTGGTGGGGCGCGGTGTGGATGCACAGCGCTTCGACCCCGCGCGGCGCAGCGCGGCTTTGCGCGCGGCATGGCAGGTGACTGACGACGACGTGGTGCTGGCCTACGTCGGCCGCCTGGCGGCTGAGAAGAATCTGGGCCTGGTGCTGCGCGCGTATGAGGCCGCATGCGAGGCTGCACGCGCGGCCGCACGCGCAGGCCAGCCGCGCGTGCGGCTGCTGCTGGTGGGCGACGGGCCCCTGCGCGCCGCGCTACAGGCCGCCTGCCCCGAGGCGATTTTCAGCGGTCACCGCAGCGGTGAAGACCTTGCCGCGCACTACGCGTCGGCCGACGTCTTTGTCTTTGCCAGCCTTACCGAGACCTTCGGCAACGTCGTTACCGAGGCCATGGCCAGTGGCCTGGCGCCGGTGGCGTTTCGCCATGCCGCCGCGGGGCAGCTCATCGAGTCGGGCGTTGACGGCATGCTTGCCGACAGTGAGCATGAACAGGACTTCATCGCCGCCACGCTGCAGCTGGTGGCCAGCCAGAGCTTGCGCCAGGACATCGGCCGCGCTGCACGTGCCACGGTGCTGCGCATCGCCTGGCCCAAGGTCGTCGCGCAGTTCGAAGCGGTTGGCAGCTCCTTGGTCGACGAATGGGCGCACGACCACGGCGCCGACGCTGGCTGCGACTCAAAGGTCGCCGCAGCGGCGCCATAATCAGCTCTGTAGTCAGCGCCGTATTCAGCGCTATCCTCGACCTGCGGAGAACGCACCATGGAAACGCTATTGGCCGATTTGACCGTCAGCATGAGTGACTTCAAGAAGAACCCCGCAAAGGTTCTGCGCGAGGCCAAGGCACAACCGGTGGCGGTGCTGAACCACAACAAGGCGGCCTTTTATATGGTCGACCCAGTCTTGTTTGAAGCGCTGATCGACGAAGTGGAAGATGCGCAACTGATGCCGCTGCTCCGAGCGCGCATCGCCAGCGCGGCCAAGGGCAAGTACAGCGAAGTCGATATTGACAGCGTCTAAGGCGCGGCAGGTGGTCGCGAAGAAAACGTCCTATCGATTGGCCTTTGAAGACCACGCGCGCGCCGAGTGGGACAGGCTCGATGGCTCGGTCAAGGAGCCCTTGCGCCGCTTGCTCAAGAAGCGGCTCGAATCGCCGCACGTATCCAGCGCAGCGCTGCGTGGTGATCTCGTCAACTGCTACAAGATCAAGCTGCTGAAGCAGGGCTACCGGCTGATCTATCAAGTCATCGATCAACAGCTCATCGTGCTGGTGATTTCGGTCGGCAAACGCGACAAGAGTGCGGTGTATGAGGCGGCGATGAAGAGGCTGCAAAGCCGGCGCTAACGCCGATGATCGTTCAGCGCATGTTTCAGCGCCGCACTCAGCTCGCCCGCAGATGCGTTTCAGCCACCGCCACCGGCGACAAGCGCAGCACGCAACTCGGCCACCTCATAACAGGTGATCTCGAACGGGTTGGCGTCGGGGTCACGGAAGTACATCGACAGCGACATGCCGTGGTCTTCAAAGCTCACCGCGCCACCCAAGACAAGCCGCAGGTGTTCGCGCCAGGCCAGGAACTGCGTGGCGTCTGCGCCGAAGGCCACCGTTGAGCGCGTCTTGATCGGTGTCGCTTCAAAGAGTGCGACATGAACGGCGCCGCTGGCGTCCGCAATGGTCAGCGGCCCGCCGTCCTCCGCCCAACTCTCCAGCGCGACGATGCGCGTGAAGCCCAACATGCGCGCGTACCACGCTTCCGCGGCCACGCGGTCAGCGACGAAGACGTGCACATGGTCGATGTTCTTCAGTGTCGGTGCCATCAACATGCTCCCCCGAATCAATCGGCCGCGCCGGGTGCTAACGCTGCAGGGGCGCGGCGTCTTGTCAGGCCAAACAGCCGCTTCAGCAAGCGCCAGACAAAGCGCACCAGCAGAAGCGTCAGCAGCCCTTCGAGCAGCGTCACCACAAACGCCGCCAGCGCATTCCAACGCACGCTGCGCGCCTGGAACTTGGCGATCGCACCGTCGCGCGAAATCTCGATGCTGTCGTAGAAGCTCGGGATCACCAGCAGCGTGAGGAAGGTCGAGGTGATGGTGCCGCCGATGATCGACACGGCCATGGGCCGGTAGAACTCGCTGCCCTCGCCCAGGCCGATAGCCACGGGCAGCATGCCGGCGATGAGCGCAAACGTCGTCATCAAGATCGGCCTAAGCCGCTTGCGCCCGGCGTGCATCAGCGCCTCTTCGCGCGGCACGCCGCGCTCTTCTTCCACGCGCGCGGCGTCGAGCAAGAGGATGGCGTTTTTGGCCACCAGGCCCACGAGCATGATGACGCCGATGAGGCTCATCAAATTCAAGGTGCCACCCGTCATCAACAAGGCCAGCACCACGCCGATGAGCGACAGCGGCAGCGAAATCATCACCGCCAGCGGCGCGGTGAACGAGCCGAACTGAATCACGAGGATGAGGTACATCAGCGCCACACCGCTGAAGAGCGCGGTGATCATGTCGCCGAACACGGCCTGCTGGTCCTTTGACGCTCCGGCGAGTTCGAGTCCAAAGCCGGGTGGGAAAGGTATCGCCTTGGCGATCTTCAACGCGTCGGCAGTGACCTCGCCCGACGAGCGCCCCTGCACATTGGCTGCGACCGAGATGGTGCGCTTGCCGTCGGCATGCTGAATCTGCGACGGGCCTTTGCCCATGGTCACGGTAGCGATCTGCTCCAGCGGCACGAGGCGGTTGCTGCCGGCGACCGTGATGGGCAAGCGCTCGATGTTGCTGGCATTAAGCCGGTCTTCGGGGTGCAGACGCACGGCGACGTCGCGTGCTTCGCCGGTGGGGTCGACCCAGTCGCCGACCTCCACGCCGGCAAACGCCACACGCAGCGCTTGCGCCGCGTCGCCGGCGCTGATGCCCAAGGCGTTGGCCAGGCCGCGGTTGAGCTCGATCTTCAGCTCGTCTTGTGGGTCTTGTTCCGACAGCCCCACATCCACCGCGCCCGGCACTTCGCGCAGCTTGGCCATGAACTCGTTGGTGATGGCCAGCAGCTTGCGCGTGTCGGTGCCGGTGAAGCGGATCTGCACCGGCTTGGCGGCACCATTGTTCAAATCGTCGAGCACAGCGTATTCGGCGCCGACCAGGCGCTTGGCCATGCCGCGCAATTCCTTGGCGATGGTGATGTGGTCGCGCTGGCGCGTTTTGGGTTTGCCAATGTCTACGTAAACACGCCCACCGCCAGCATTGACGCTGCTGTTGGTGGCCACCGTTTCCTTCAACGAACGCGCAAGTGCCGCCACCGCTTCCACCTTCATGCGCGAGTAAGCCAGGCTGCTGGACGCGGGCGTGCGCACTTCAATGGCCAGGATGCCGTTGTCGGCCGTGGGCAGGAAGCTCGAACCACCGAACTTCATGTGCAGACCCAGCGCCGCCACCAGGCTGGCCACGGCGAAGGTGGCCATCCAGCGGCGGTGGTGCAGCGCCCAGGCGATGACGTCGCCATAGCGGTCGGCTTGATGGTCGAACCAGATGTTGAAGCGTTCGAGCACACGCGAGAAACCCTTGCGCGGCACCAGGTGCGCGCCGGGTGGGTCGCCCCAGTAGGCCGACAACATGGGGTCCAGCGTGAACGAAATGAAAAGGCTCACCAGCACCGAAGCCACCACCGTCAAGCCAAAGGGCCGGAACCATTCGCCCGAGACACCCGGCATGAAAGCCACCGGCACGAACACCGCCACGATCGAAAAGGTGGTGGCCGCCACCGCCAGGCCAATCTCGGACGTGCCTTGCAGCGCGGCGGTGCGCCGATCCACACCACGCTCCAGGTGGCGCACGATGTTTTCGCGCACGACGATGGCGTCGTCGATCAAGACACCGATGGCCAACGACAGGCCGAGCAGGCTCATGAAGTTGAGCGTGAAGCCGCACAACCACACGGCGATGAACGCGGCGATGACCGAGGTCGGCAGCGACAACGCGGTGATCAGCGTCGAGCGCCATGAATTGAGGAAGACGTAGACCACGAAGATCGTCAGCACCGCCCCAAATATCAGCGCTTCGATGACGTTGTTGAGGCTGTTCTGCGCGTCTTTGCCGCCGTCTTGCGTGACTTCCAGCTTGGTGCCGGCGGGCAGCGTCTTGTTGATGGTTTCCGTCAGCTTACGTATGTCGTTAGCCACCGCCACCGTGCTGGCGTCGCGCGAGCGCGTGACCGAGATGCCGACGTTGGCGTTGCCGTTGCGCAGCGAAAAACTGTTCAGGTCGGCGAAGCCGTCTTCGATGCTGGCCACCTGGCCCAGGCGGATGAGCTCATCACTGCGGCGCTTGACCACGACCTGGCTGAAACCTGACGGCGACTCGATGCGGCCCACGAGACGGATGCTTTGGTCTTCCAGCACACCACGCACCTTGCCCACCGGCGCGGTGGTGTTCTGGCTGCGCAGCGCGGCCACCACCTCGGCCACCGAGACGTTGAATTCGCGCAGCTTCTCAGCGCGCAGCAGCACGGTCAGTTCACGCTTGAGCGCGCCGTTGACGTTGACGATGGCGACACCGTTGATGCCGCGAAACCGGTCGGCCAACTGGTCTTCGGCCAGGCGCGAAATCTCGGCATGGCTTTGCTGCGTGGCCGACAAGGCCAGCTGCATGATGGGCTGGGCCGACGGGTCGACGCGCTGGATGATGGGTTCGCGGATTTCGCTGGGCAGCTTGTGGCGCACGGCGGCAATGGCGCCGCGCACTTCGTCAGCCGCCTCGATCATGTTCTTGTTGAAGTTGAAGATCACCACCAGGCGCGCGTTGCTTTCGCTGGCGGTGGAGCGCACGTCGTCGACACCCGAGATGCTGAGCAGCGACTTCTCGATGCGGTTGATGACTTCACGCTCCACCGTGTCGGGGCTGGCCCCGGGGTAGCTGATGTTGGTTACCAGCACCGGCTGCTCGACGTCGGGGATCTGGTTGACGCGCAGCTTCTTCAAGGCGAGCAGGCCCAGCGCCATCAAGACGATGATGATGACCACGGTGGCCACCGGGCGGCGGATGCTGAAGTCGGAGAGGAACATGGCTTACTTTCCGGTGGCCGAGGCGGCCGAGGCGGCGGGCTTGGCAAC
>JANMMH010000612.1:0-2538 GCA_031373055.1 Rubrivivax sp.
GCGCGCGGCGAACCTGTTCGATCAAGACACCGCGCTGGCGGTGCGGCACGACACGGCGGAGACGATTTACGCCGACCTCGCCGCGCGTGCTGCCAGCGCCGGTGACCCACGGCTCATCCTCACCTTCCCGGTCGAGTTGCCCGCCGACACCTCGGCCGAGCAGCAAGAACAGTGGCTCTCGGCCAGCGGCTTCACGCGGGTGCACAGCGAGCGTGTGGTCGGCGAGCGCAAGGTGCTCGACGTCGTGGCCGACCGGTTTCGGTTTGCTAACACCGAACGTGTGCGGGTGATGGAAGCCATCGAGCTGGCGCTGAAACGCGGCAGTGGACGGTTGAACGTGGCGGTGGGCGAGGCGCCTGAGATCTGGCGTTTTTCGACCGGCCTGCACTGCCCCGAAAGCGACCGGCGTTACGCTGACCCGCAGCCCGCGCTCTTCTCCTTCAACTCGGCCTACGGCGCCTGCGACACCTGCCGTGGCTTTGGCCGCATCATCGGCGTCGACCTGGGGCTGGTCATCCCCGACGGGCGCAAGACGTTGCGCAACGGCGCCATCAAACCGATGCAGACCCCTGCCTGGCAAGAGTGCCAGGACGACCTGATGCGCCACGCCGGTGACGCCGGCGTTCCGCGCGACACCGCCTGGAACATGCTCACCGACGCGCAGCGCCACTGGGTCATCCACGGCTCGCCGAACTGGAACGGCAAGTGGAACCAGCACTGGTTCGGCGTGCATCGTTTCTTCGAGTACCTGGAGAGCAAGGCCTACAAGATGCACATCCGTGTGCTCTTGTCCAAGTACCGAAGCTACACGCCCTGCACGGCTTGCGGCGGCGCACGGCTGAAGCTCGAGTCGCTGCTCTGGCGCATGGGCGGCAAGGCCGATGCCGATGCCGTGCTAACGCCTGAGAAGCGCGCCATGCCGGTGGGCGCGAAGTGGGCGCGTGAGCAACTCGAAGCGCTGCCGGGCTTGTGTCTGCATGACTTGATGCAGGTCAGCATCGAGCGCCTGCGCAAGTTCTTCGACCGCATCACGCCTGTTGCGGTGAAGGGAGAAGGCGCCAAAGACCCACTGCATTTGCTCTACGAAGAAATCGGCACGCGCCTGAAGTACCTCTGCGACGTCGGCCTGGGCTACCTCACGCTCGACCGCCAAAGCCGCACGCTCTCGGGCGGCGAGGTGCAGCGCATCAACCTCACCACGGCGCTGGGCACCTCGCTGGTCAACACACTCTTCGTGTTGGACGAACCGAGCATTGGCCTGCACCCGCGCGACATGAACCGCATCGTGCAGGCCATGCACCGGCTGCGCGACGCCGGCAACACGCTGGTCGTGGTCGAGCACGACCCGGCGGTGATGCTGGCGGCAGACCGCCTCATCGACATGGGCCCCGGCCCCGGCGAGCGTGGTGGCCGCATCGTCTTCGACGGCACACCCGAGGCCGCGCGCCACGCCGACACGCTGACCGGCGCGTACCTGGGCGCGCGCAAACAAGTCGGCATGGGCTTCAAGCGACTGGTGCATGAGGCCACGCCGAAGCTCATCCTCGAAGGCGCACGTGAACACAACCTGTGCAACATCGACGTTAGCTTCCCGCTGCAACGCCTGGTCTGCGTCACCGGTGTTTCGGGTTCGGGCAAGAGCACGCTGATCCAGGATGTGCTGTACCCGGCGTTGGCGCGCCAGTTCGGCAAGCCCACCGAAACGCCAGGCGCACACGATCGATTGCTCGGCGCCGACCATCTCTCCGAAGCCGTCTTCGTCGACCAAAGCCCGATCGGCAAGACCGCGCGCAGCAACCCGGCCAGCTACGTCGGCGCCTTTGACGAGCTACGCAAGATCTTTGCCGACGCGCCCACAGCGCGCGAGCGCAGCTACACGGCGGGCACCTTCAGCTTCAATGCTGGCGACGGCCGCTGCCCGAGCTGCACCGGCTCGGGCTTCGAGCATGTCGAGATGCAGTTCTTGAGCGACGTCTACCTGCGCTGCCCCGACTGCGACGGCCGCCGCTACCGCGCCGAGGTGCTGGACGTGAAGGTGCTGCGCGGGCCGATGTCGCTGAGCATCGCCGACGTGCTTGACCTCACCGTGGCCGAGGCCGCGCACTGGTTCCAGAACGACCGCGAGGTGGTGGCGCGCCTGCAACCCATCATCGACGTCGGCCTGGATTACGTGCGCCTGGGCCAGCCCGTGCCCACGCTCTCGGGCGGTGAAGCGCAGCGCTTGAAGCTCGCCGGCTTTCTGGCCGATGCGGCTAACGCGCCAAGTCAGCGCATGGCCAAGAAGGGCACGCTCTTACTCTTCGACGAGCCGACCACCGGGCTGCACTTCGACGACATCGCCAAGCTCATGCGCGCGCTGCGCAAGCTGCTCGACGCCGGGCACTCGCTGCTGATCATCGAGCACAACCTTGACGTCATCCGCAGCAGCGACTGGATCATCGACCTCGGGCCCGAAGGCGGCGAAGCGGGCGGCGAGCTGGTCTGCTTCGGCACGCCCGAGGACGTGAAGGCGCACCCGACGTCACATACCGGGCTGGC
>JANMMH010000615.1:0-5271 GCA_031373055.1 Rubrivivax sp.
GGTCGAGGGGTCGAAGGCCGAAGCGGCGCGCGCGCTGACCCTGCTGCAATCGCTGTATGCCAGGGCAGCGCGGCCGATCGCGGCCGATGCGCTGCAACTGGCCCTGGTCGAAGCCAGCCGCAGCGCGGCGCCCGACGCGCCCGCGCTGCCGCCCGGCGCCGAGGCGATCCAGTTGCACACCCGGCGCGCCGACCTGCGCGGCCGCACCCCCACCCAGGTGCAGTACCTGCACGACATCCTCAGCCACGACATCACCTTCGGCATCGGCCCGGCCGGCACCGGCAAGACCTTTCTGGCGGTGGCCTGCGCGGTGGATGCGCTCGAGCGCAGCGGCGTGCAGCGCATCGTGCTCACCCGCCCGGCGGTGGAGGCCGGCGAGCGCCTGGGCTTCTTGCCGGGCGACCTGGCGCAAAAAGTCGACCCCTACTTGCGCCCGCTCTACGACGCGCTGTACGACCTGATGGGCTTGGAGCGTGTGACCAAGGCCTTCGAGAAAGGCCTGATCGAAATCGCCCCGCTGGCCTTCATGCGCGGGCGCACGCTGAACCATGCGTTCGTGATCCTGGACGAAGCGCAGAACACCACCTGCGAGCAGATGAAGATGTTCCTCACACGCATCGGCTTTGCGTCGCGCTGTGTCATCAACGGCGACGTGAGCCAGATCGACTTGCCCAAAGGCAGCGTCAGCGGCCTGGTCGACGCGCAGCAGGTGCTGGCCAAGGTCGCAGGCATAGGCTTCACGCACTTCAGCTCGGCCGATGTGGTGCGCCACCCGCTGGTGGCGCGCATCGTCGAGGCCTACGACGCGCATCGGGCCAGCACGTGATCAAGCGCGACGACTTGCAGCTCACGCTGCAATGGGCCGACGCCCGCCACCGCGCGCTGCTGCCGCGCCACTGGCTTGCACGCTGGCTGCGTGCCGCGCTTGATGTGCCGGCCTTGATCACCGTGCGTGTGGTCGGCGCCGAAGAAGGCCTGGCGCTCAACCTCGACTACCGCGGTGAGAACCACGCCACCAACGTCATCACCTTCGACTACGAACGCGCGCCTACGGTCAGTGCAGACCTGGTGTTATGCGCGCCCGTGGTGGCGCAAGAAGCGCGTGAGCTGGGTATTGACGTGGCGGCGCATTACGCGCACCTGCTGGTGCACGGCGCACTGCATGCCCAAGGCTTCGACCACTTCAAGCGCAAGGACGCTTTGGTGATGGAAGCGCGCGAAGTGGCGATCCTGGCCGCGCTGGGCTTCGCCAACCCCTACGCGCAGCGATAATCCACCGCGTGAAGCAGGCCAGACCGCCGCTGGTGCAAGGGCCGAAAGGCCGCACTGGAGGAAGGTCCGGACTGCATAGGGCAGCGCAGCAGCTAACGGCTGTCCACCGTGAGGTGAGGATCAGAGCAACAGAGACGAGTCAAGGCGGGGCAAAGCCCCGACTTGGGTGAAACGGGCAATCTCTGCGCGCAGCAACACCAAATAGGCACACGTTGATCTGGCTCCGAGGAGTGTGCGGGTAGGTGGCATCGAGCCGGTGGAGCGATCCCCGGCCCAGAGGAATGGCGGTCACGGCGCGGCCTGCTTCGGCAGGCGGCGCCGCACAGAATCCGGCCTATCGGCTTGCTTCACAATTTTTCGAGAACCCCCTGACGATGAGCTCTGAAGCGCTGCGTTCGTGGCGCGGCCCGCGCTGGGCTTTGTCGCTATTGCTGGCGGCCCTGTCGATGATGGGCCCCTTCGCGGTCGACACCTATCTGCCGGCGTTTGAAGGCATGGCGCAAGCGCTCTCGGCCACACCGGTGCAGATGCAGCAGACGCTATCGTCGTATCTGCTGGCGTTCGCGGTGATGAACCTCTTCCACGGCGCACTGTCCGACAGCGTGGGCCGCCGGCCGCTGGTGGTGGGCGGCACGGCGCTCTTTGCGCTGGCCTCGGTCGGCTGCGCGCTGGCCACCGACTTCCCGACGCTGCTGCTCTTTCGCGTGCTGCAGGGCATGAGCGCCGGCGCGGGCATGGTAGTGGCACGCGCCATCGTGCGCGACCTCTACGCACCGGCCGACGCGCAACGTGCGATGTCGCAGATCGCGCTCTTCTTCAGCATCGCGCCCATCATGGCGCCGCTGGTGGGCGGCGCGCTCTACACCTTGGCGGGCTGGGCTTCGATCTTCTGGTTTTTGGCGGTGGTGGCGGGTTTTGTTTGCGTGGTGAATTGGCGCTGGCTGCCGGAGTCGCTGCCGAGCGAGAAGCGCCAGCCACTCAAGCTGTCAGTGCTGCTGCGGGGTTATTCCGGACTCTTGCGCAATGCGCGGCTGTGGGCGCTGGTGGCTGCGGGCAGCCTGCCGTTCAATGCGTTCTTTATGTATGTGCTGGCGGCACCCGCGTTCCTGGGTGGGGGCTTGGGCCTGCGGCCGACGCAGTTCTTCATCTTCTTCCTCATCACCACGGGCGGCATCATGCTCGGCGCGGCGAGCTCGGGCCGCCTGGCCGGGCGCATCACGCCGGCACGCCAAGTCATGCTCGGGCAGATCGTGATGGCCGTGGCGATGCTGGCGCACCTGGGGGTGAACTTTCTGCTGCCGGTGCACGCGGCCACGCACATGGCTGCGCTGGGTTTGTATTGCCTGGGGTGGGCGTTGACGATTCCCGTCATCACCATCCTCACCTTGGACCAAGCGCCCGAGAGACGCGGCATGGTCTCGTCACTGCAATCCTTTCTCGGCAACGCCAACAGTGCCCTGGTGGCGGGCGTGCTCGCGCCCTTGGTGATGCACAGCCTGCAGGCGCTGGCCTTGGCGTCGGCGGCCATGTGGGCCGGTGGCGCGCTGGCTTGGTGGCTGGTGCATCGGCGCGAGGGCTGATTCAAGCAAGCCGGCGCGGCGCCGATATCCGGGGTGGAGGTCCACCCCATGTTGTGTCGCTGTGCCCATTCCCTTTTGTTCTCGGCCCTGTTGCTGGCCCAGCCTTGTGCACGGGCGTCGGGCGATGAAGCGCCCAAGAAGCCCGTGGCCAAGGCCGCAAAAGAGGCGGTCAAAGAGCCGACCAAAACCGCGGCCAAAGAAGTGGACCCCTTGCAGCGCCTGCGTGAGCGCCTGGCCGAGAAGCTGGGAGCGGTCAAGCCGCCAGAAGTCAAGCACGCCAACATCGTGCGGGTATCCGCGCGCAGTGAAGGTGAGCATGCGCCGGCGCCCAAGGCAAGGCCGCGTGCGGTGGCCTTGCAACCCGTGAAGGCAACGGACGGCGACCACGCCCCACATTGGAGCTATCAAGGTGAGCTCGGCCCCAAGGCCTGGGGCGGCATCAAGCCCGACTTCTTGAAATGCGCCAACGGCACGCGGCAAAGTCCCATCGATATCCGCTCAGGCATATCGGTGGACCTGGAGCCGATCCAGTTCGATTACCGCGCAAGTGCGTTTCGCGTCATCGACAACGGGCACACCGTGCAAGTCAACATCGACCCGGGCAACAGCATCGTGACGGCGGGCAAGCGCTGGGAGCTGGTGCAATTTCACTTTCACCGCCCGGGTGAAGAGCGCATCGACGGCAAGAGTTTCGAGATGAGTCTGCACTTGGTGCACAAAGACGCCGACGGCCGCCTGGCCGTGGTGGGCCTCTTGCTGGAACGCGGTGCAGCGCAGCCTGTGGTGCAGACCGTGTGGAACAACCTGCCGCTGGAAAAAGGCGATGAGGTGAGCACGCGTGCTGTGCTCGACCTGAACCACCTGCTGCCGCCCGACCGCGGCTACTACACCTACATGGGCTCGCTGACCACGCCGCCGTGTAGTGAGGGCGTTCTGTGGATGGTGATGCGCACGCCTGTGCCGGTGTCACCCACACAGATTGACATCTTTGCGCGCCTGTACCCGATGAATGCGCGGCCGGTGCAGCAGGCTTCGGGGCGGATGATCAAGCAGTCGAATTGAGGGGTCTTTGCGGGCGCCGTCTCACAGTGCAGACACCCTCGCGACATCCCCGATAGCGCCACCATCTCGCGGCGCTGATACTCGGCTTCCACGCGACCCACCGTCCGCGCCGAGGAGCCCAAGCCATGACCCATCGCCGTACCCTGTTGCAAGCTGCCGCCGTCTCCGCCGTGGCTTTGCCGTCGATCCTGCGCGCGCAAGCTGCCCCGGTGCGCATCGGCTACACGATGGCGCGCACGGGGCCGTGGACGACCGGCGCGCAGGTCAGCCAGGAGCCCAACTACCTGCTCTGGGCCGAGCAGCAAAACGCAGCAGGCGGCTTGAGTGTGAAAGGCGCGAAGCGCCCCATCGAACTCATCAGCTCCGACGACCGCAGCGACATCGACACCTGCGTGCGCACCTACGAAAAACTGATGGGCAGCGACAAGGTCGACCTGGTGCTGCCGCCCTGGGGCAGCAACGCCAACTTCGCCGTGGCGCCCTTGGCCAACCGCTTTGGCTACCCCTTCCTCGCGCCTACCGCACTGAGCCGGCGCTTGATCGAAATGAAGCTGCCCTACTTCTTCTTGATGCTGCAGCAGCCAAAGCCGATGATGGACGCGTTGGTGGACATGCTCAAAGCGCAAGGCGCCAAGAGCGTCGCGGTGATCTATGTCGACGACCTCTTCGGCCTGGAGAACTACGCCGCGCTGAAGGTGGCACTTTCGGGCAGCGGCATCAACCTCGTCGAAGACAAGAGCTACCCGCTGGGCGTGAAAGATTTGAGCCCGGTGTTGCGCTCGATGAAGGACAAAGCGCCGGACGCATTCGTCGGCCTGACCTACCCGCCCGACACCATCCTGGCCAGCCGCCAAAGCAAAGAGATCGGCTTCAACCCGAAGTTCTTTTACGCCAGTGTGGGCACCGCCTTCCAGCTCTACCGCAACGTCATGCAAGCCGGCGCCGAAGGCGTGCTCGGCATGGGCTCATGGAACGGCAAAACCAGCGCCGGCGCGAAGGCGTACTTCGACGCGCACGTGAAGAAGTTCGGCGCTGCCAAAGAGCCGGACCGCTGGGCCAGCGGCGCCACCTGGGCTTCGCTGGAAATCCTGACCGCAGCGGTTGCCAAGGCTGGCCTCGACAAGAAGGCCATCCGCGACTTTGTGGCAGGCACCGAGCACAGCACCATGCTCGGCAAGATCAAGTTCGCCGGCAGTGAAAACGTTGGCACGCCGGGCAGCGTGGGGCAGTGGCAGAAGGGTGAATTTGAAGTCGTGTGGCCGAAGGCGATTGCCACCGCGCCGTTGCTGCCCGCCAAGCCGGCGTGGATCTGACGGCTGCCGCGTTGATGTCTGCATGTCGCTAGGGAGCTGGCTCG
>JANMMH010000659.1:0-3039 GCA_031373055.1 Rubrivivax sp.
GCCAGCGTCATGGCGATCTCTAACTGGCGGCGCTGGCCGTGCGAGAGCGTGGCCACACGGGTGTTCTCGAACGCTGTGAGGCCGACGAGAGCGATGGCTTCACGCGCCGGTTCGATCAAGGCCAGCTCGCTGGCTGCCGCGCGCCAGAAGCGAAAGCTGTGGCCAGCGTGGGCCTGCACCGCCAGCGCCACGTTTTGCAGCACGCTGAATTCGGCGAAGACCGAGGTGATCTGGTACGAGCGGCCCAGCCCGGCGTGCGAGCGCCGGTGTGCCGGTGCGTGGGTGATGTCGTGGCCGTCGAAGATGACGCGCCCGCTGTCGGGGAAAAACTCGCCGCTGAGCTGGTTGATGAGGGTGGTCTTGCCCGCGCCGTTGGGGCCGATGACGGCGTGGATTTCACCCGGCGTCAGCTCCATCGAGAGATGGTCGGTAGCGACGAGGCCGCCGAAACGCTTCACCAGTTGTTCGACCTTGAGCAGGCTCATGGCGTGCGCTCTTCCCGCGCGGCTTCCTTGGCCACGAGTCGACCGTACAAGCCCTGCTTGAGCACCAAGACCACGGCGACGATGAAAAGGCCGACGACACCCAGCCAATGCTGGCCCAACAAGGTGTCGATCCAGCCCACGCCGAACTTCAGCGACGTCAACAACTCTTCCAGCAGCAAGAGCGCCGCAGCGCCGACGATGGGCCCCACCAGCGTGCCCAGCCCGCCCAGCACGCACATCACGATGAGCTCGCCGGAGACCGTCCACGACATGTAGGCCGGTGCCACAAAGCGCGTCAAGTTGGCCAGCAGCATGCCCGCGAGCACGCAGCCCAGGGCCGAAATCACGTAGGCAGCGAGCTGGTAGCGAAAGGTGGCGAAGCCCAGTGCGGCCATGCGCCTGGCGTTGCTCTTGCAGCCACGCAGCACCCAACCAAAGCGTGCGTGCAGCAGCCGGTGAAAGACCAGCAGCGCCGCGACCAGCACGGCCAGCGCGGCGTAGTAAAGCGCGGTGTTGTGGCCCAGGCTGAAGAGGCCGAAGTCGCTGCGTGCGGCCAGCGGCATGCCGTCGTCGCCGCCGTAGGCCTTCAAGCTCACCGCAAGAAAGAAGAGCATCTGCGCGAAGGCCAGCGTGATCATGATGAAGGCCATGCCGCTGGTGCGCAGGCAGATGGCCCCGACCGCCAGCGCCACCACAGTGCCAGCGCCCAAACCCGCCAACAGATGCAGCCAGCCGTTACCCACGCCGTGGTGGCTGAGCACGCCCACGGCATAGGCGCCCAGGCCCATGTACATGGCATGTCCAAAGCTCACCATGCCGCCAAAACCGATGATGAGGTTGAGCGACATCGCCGCCAGCGCGAAGATCAGGATGCGCGTGAAGAGGGTGACGTAAAACGGCTGCCCCAACGCGCTGGCCGCCACGGGCACTAACGCCAGAAGCACCAGCACAGCGCCCGCGACGATCTGACTGGGTTTGATGACGCTAGCCATGCTTCACCGGGAACAGGCCTTGGGGTTTGAGTGCCAGCACGGCGGCCATCAGCAGGTAAATCAACATCGAGGCGATGGCCGGGCCGGCAGCCTGGGCGATCGAACGCTCCAGAAATTCGCGCAGCAGCATGGGCAAGAAGATGCGGCCCACGGTGTCGACGACGCCGACGATGAGCGCGCCGTAAAACGCGCCGCGTATGGAGCCGATGCCACCAGTGACGATCACGACCAAAGTCAGGATGAGGATGGGCTCGCCCATCCCCGACTGCACCGAGACGATGGGCCCGGCCATGAGCCCGGCCAGGCCGGCCAGCGCCGCGCCCATGGCGAACACGGTGGTGTTCAGCCCACGGATGTTCACGCCCAGGGCCGACACCATCTCGGCGTTGCTGGCGCCCGCGCGGATGAGCATGCCCACGCGCGTGCGGTGGATCACCAGGTACAGGCCCAGGCCGACGAGCAGGCCCACGGTGATGATGCCGAAGCGGTAGGCCGGGTACTTCAGGCCAAACAGGTCGACCGTGCCCGACAGCCACGCCGGTGTGTTCATGTACACCGAGGCCGGGCCCCAGATGCCGCGTACGACTTCGTTGAAGAAGAGGATGAGGCCGAAGGTGGCCAGCACCTGGTCAAGGTGGTCACGCCGGTACAGCGTCGTGAGCAGCACACGCTCGATGAGCAGCCCGAGCAAGAGCGTGCCGGGGATGGCGCACAGCGCGGCGGCGAGGAAGGAGCCGTCAAACGCGTTGTAGCCGGCGGCGGCAAAGTAGGCGCCCATCATGTAGAGCGAACCATGCGCCAGGTTCACGAAATTCATGATGCCAAACACCAGCGTCAAGCCCGACGCCAGCAGGAACAGCAGCACGCCGAGTTGCAGGCCGTTCAGAAGCTGGGTGAGGAAGAGGCCGGTGGTCATGCGTTGTTCTGTCCCCACCCCGTGCAGGGGGAGGAAACACCACCCTACATCTTGCAGTTAGCCGCGTAGCTGTCGCTGTGGTTCTTCAGCGGTGTGGCGATGGTCTTCAGGTTGACGCGGCCTTTGCCGTCGCGGGCCACTTCAAAGACATGCATGTCCTGCACCGGGAAGTGATTCGGGCCGAACTTGAAGTCACCACGCACGCTCTTGAAGTCGGCGGCTTTCAGTGCCACGCGGAACGCATTCTTGTCGGCGACGTTGCCCTTGACCTTGCCGATGGCCGAATCAAGCAAGAGCGCGGCGTCGTAGCTTTGCGCGGCGTACTGCGAGGGGATGCGGTTGAACTTCTTCTCGAACTCATCGACGAACTGGCGATTCGCGGCATTGTTGAAGTCCGGGCCCCAGAAGGTGCCGCTGATGACACCCAGTGCCGTCTCGCGCTGCGCCGGCAGCGTGGTGCCGTCGGAGGTGGACGCCGACAAGAGCGGGATCTTGCCCAGCATGCCCGCCTGCTGATACTGGCGCACGAAGTTCACGCCCAGGCCGCCTGGGTAGAAGACGTAGATCGCGTCGGGGTTCTTCGCCGCCACCTGCGCCAGCTCGGCCGCGAAGTCGGGCTGGTTCAGCGGCGTGTAGATCTCGTCGA
>JANMMH010000678.1:0-4616 GCA_031373055.1 Rubrivivax sp.
TCAAAGGCCAGCGCCGAGCCGCCGCTCACGGCGGGCAGCGCACGCGGCGTGCTGGGCTCGGCCACCGGCGAGCGCACGGCCAGCAGCTCCATCAAACGCTCGGTAGCACCGGCCGCGCGCAAGAGCTCGCCGTAGATTTCGGACAGCACCGCCACCGAGCTGACGAAGATGATGACGAACACGACGGTCTGGCCCAGATGGCCGGCGCTGATCTCGCCGGCAATCACCGCCTGCGTGCCCTGGTACAGGCCCCACAAGAGCGCGCCAAAACTCGCGGTGATGATGAAGGCCACCAGGATCGAGCGCACGCGCGTGCGTTTGCGTGCGGTGACAAACGCAGCCTCAGTGGCGTCGTCAAAACGCCTGGCCTCGCGCTCTTGCTGCACGTAGCTTTGCACCACGGGGATGGCGTTGAGCACCTCGGCGGCGATGGCGCTGCTGTCGGCCACGCGGTCCTGGCTGGCGCGCGAGAGTTTGCGCACGCGCCGGCCAAACACCAATGCGGGCGCCACCACCACCACCAATATGGCCAGCACCTGCGTCATGACCCAGGGGTTGGTGACGATGAGCGCGCCTAAAGCGCCGATGCCGATGACGGTGTTGCGCAAGCCCATGCTCAGCGACGAACCCACCACCGTTTGCACCAGCGTGGTGTCGGTGGTGAGGCGGCTGAGCACTTCACCCGTCTGCGTGGTCTCAAAAAACTCGGGACTTTGTTCGATGACATGCGCGTAGACGGCATTGCGCAGATCGGCCGTGATGCGTTCACCGAGCCAGCTGACCATGTAGAAGCGCAGCGCTGAAAACACGCCCAGGCCCGCGCCCACGGCAAAGAGTGCGAGGAAGTGCTCGCGCAGTGCCATCACACGCTGGCCGGGGTCGGTGGCGACGAGGCCCTGGTCGATCAAGGCCTTTAGCGCCACAGGGAAGAGCAGCGTGCTGGTGGCCGCGAGCACGAGAAAGACCAAGGCCAGCGCCACACGGGCGCGGTAGGGGCGCACGAAGGGCAGCAGGCCCGACAGCGCCTTCACGCGTTTGGGGTCGGGCGTGGGGTCAGCCGCACTGGCGGCGGGCGTTGAAACGGGGGCGCGAACAGAGGCAGCAGTCATCGCCAGAGTGTAGGCAAGCGCTGGCATGCGCCAAACACGCGCAAAACAATGCACGTACAGCCCGCTGCCGTGCATTCAGGGGGGCGCGAAGTGGCGTGGCTTGTGGTCGAATGCACATCCAAACCTGCGCTACCTGATGTCTCTCAAAACCTCATCGTCCGAAGCGGCTGCCAGCGCGCACGCCGCGTCGTGGTTCACACGGCTTTCGCCGTGGTGGGGCGGTGCGATGGTGAGCTTGCTGGTGATCGCTTCCGCAGCGGGCACGGCCTGGGGCTTGTCGGAGTTGCTGGCACCCATTGGCGCCGCGGCCACACCGCTGGCGGCGGCCATCGGCATGCTCATCCTCTTGCTGCCGCTGGCGGCCTTGCTGCTCAAGCTGGCGCGCCAGTTGGAGCGCGCGCAAGACTTGCTCGGCCGCCTGGACACACTGGACATGCGCACGGGTGTCGCCAACCGCGCGCACTTCATGGCCCTGGCCGACCGCGAATGGGCACGCGCGCGCCGCTATGGCCATGGCGCGGGCATCGTCATCATCGAGATCGACCGCTACCGCCGCATCTGCGACGTGCGCGGCAGCGCGGCAGGCGACGCCGCCATGCGCGAGCTGGCCAGCGCGGTGGGTCGCAGCCTGCGCGGCGCCGACGCACTGGCGCGCTACAGCCCGTCGCAGCTGGTGGTGCTCTTGGCGCAGGCCGACCCCACCGGCGCGCTGGACGTCGCCGAACGCACACGTGAACACGCCGAACAGCTTGAAGTGGCCTGGCAAGACCAGCAGCTGCGCATGACCGTCAGCGCTGGCGTGGCCACATTGCGTCCGGCGCACTTGCAGCTGGGCGCGCTGATGCAAGACGCCGAAAGCGCGCTCGACGCCGCACGCCAGGCTGGCGGCAACTGCGTTCGAGCGGCGCCGGTGGACTTCACGCGCGCGGCGTCGAGCGACCCGACGCTGGGCGACAGCCGCGCGGCTGGGTCGCTGTAGACCCGCGCCTCAACCCAGCTTCAAGGGCTGGCCGTAGCCGGTGAGCTCCAGGTAGCCCAGGCCCACGACCTGCTTGCGTTCATCATGCAGCTGCGACAAGCCTTCCCAGTACAGCGTGCCCGTACTTGCGCGGTTGTCAAGCTCTTGCGCGTCGAGCATCGCCACGACTTCAAAGCGGCCCAGCGGCGTGCTCAGCCACCACTGCACGGGCCACTCGACACCCGTGGCGGGGCTGCGCCAGCGGCGTGTGGCTTCAAAGCGCAGCTCGTTCGTGGCGAAGACGCGTGCAGCCTCGCCAGCACGGCGAAAACTGCCACCGGTCCACAGCGGCGTGCCGTCAGCACGGCGCATCTGGAAGGCCATCAAGGCGCCACCGTCGAGCAAGTTGATGCCGATCCAGTCCCAGCCCACGGCGTCGCGGTGCAACAAGCCGCTGCTCCATTCGTGGTCGAGCCAGGCGCGACCTTGGAAGGTCTGACGCTCGCCATGGCGCGTCAGTTGGGCGTTAGCCATCAGCTGCGGCTGGCTGTAGTAGTGGCTGGACTGCGCGTCATCCGGGCCTTTGGCTGAGAAGCCGGCGTCGCCTTGCAAGAGCAGCGGTTGCGTCGGCGTGAGTTCAAGTTCGAGTGTGGGCGCGCCGTCGCCATCGAGCTCCACGCGCGCGAGATAACGCGGCGCGGCCTCGCGCCCTTCGCGCTTCAACCACCAGCGGCCGATGCGCAGCTCGGTATCCATCAGCGCCGCGCGGTCGCTGCTGTCCTGGCGCTCGCTCCAGCGCACCAGGCGCTGGCTGTGCTGGTGGCCGCTTTTGTGACTTGACGCGCCGAGGTCGGTCAGCGCCGCATGGGCAAAGAGCAGCTGGCGCGCGGCAAAGCGGCTGGTGTTGTCGCCAGCCAGGCCCGTGCGTGAACGAAAGAAGGTGATCTGAAAGCCCAGGCGCGGCGCCTCGGCACGCCCCAGCCAGCCCGTGGCGTACCACCACTCAATAGCGCTGGCCGGGTGCGCGCCGTGGTCGCGCGGGAACTGCAAGCTGCGGCCACGTCGCACAGGCACGTCGTCGGCGCGCGCAAATGCGGGCAACATGAGTGTTAGCAGCCAGGCACGGCGGTGCGGGCTCACCAGTCTTCCTTCACCGACAAGAGCGCCGAGCGCGACACAGCCGAGCGCGCCGTGAACGCCGCCGTCAGCACGCCGGCCAGCCACACGGCGCCAGCCAGTGCGGCCAGCCGCGCCCAGGGCAGCAGCAGCTCCATGCTCCAGTAAAAACTCTGCGGGTTGACGACGAAGACCAGCACCGCGCTGACCATCAGCCCCAGTACCAGGCCCATCAGCACGCCGGCGGCCATCCACGCGGCGGTCTCGAAGACGACGATGGCCAACACCTGCGCGCGCGTGAGCCCCAGGTGCGCGAGCAGGCCGAATTCTTTGCGCCGCGCCAGCACCTGGGCCGACAGGCTGGCGGCGATGCCGACCAGCCCAATGGCCATGGCCACCACTTGCAGGTACGTGGTGACAGCGAAGCTGCGGTCGAAGATGCGCAGCGAGATTTGCCGCAACTCGCCGCTGGCGGCGAAGTCGATCATCGATGGGTCGGCCATCAAGCCGCGCAGGCCGCGCTGCACAGTGGTATTGTCGCCACCCGGGCGCAACCACAGTGCCAGGTCGTTGAGCCGCGTGTCGCCGCTGAGTCGGCGGTAGTCGGCCAGATCGATGGTGATCGCGCCGAACTGGCGCGCAAAGTCACGCGACACCGCACGCACGCGCACGCGGTGCTGGCCTTGCGCGAAGGGCAGCAGCAGGGTGTCGCCAGGCTTCGCGCCGTACAGCGCGACCACGGCCTCGGTGACGACGACGCCGATCTCACCCGCGGGCAGCGGCAGGGCAGGTGCCAGCAGCGGCAAATCTTTGTCCGGGTCGGCCAGCTCGCGCGCCACCAGCGCCACGCTGGGCAGGGTCGGGTCCAGCTGCATCGCGCGCACCCGCTGCGCCTGCACGCGCGCCACACCCGGCAAGGCGGCCACGGCGTCGATCAGCGTGGGCTCGAACCAGGCCATCTCTGCTGCGGCGGACGACTGCGCCGTGCGTGCGTACAGGTCGGCGGGTAGCACGCTGTCAAGCCAACTCACGACGCTGCCGCGAAAACTGGTGACCATGACCGTGAGCGCCACCGACAGCGCCAGGCTGGCCACCACGCCGGCCACCGCCGCGCTGGCGCTGTGGCGCTGGTGCATGGCGCGGCGCAGCGCCAGCAGCACGAGTGCCTGGCGCGGCGCAGGCCAGGCTGCCAGCAGGGCAAAGACAGCCGCAGGCACCAGCGCCACGCCGCCGAAAAGAATCGCGGCAACTGATGCGTAAGCCGCCAGCGGCAAGCCCCGTATCGGTGGCAGCAAGGCCAACAGTGCGCCAGCACTCAGTAGCAGCAAGCCGGGCCAAACGGACGGTGCGGTCGTACTGTGTTCGCCCAGTCCCTTGAGCGCCATGGCCGGCGACAAACGCTGCGCCTGGCGCGCCGGCACCCAGCCGCCGAA
>JANMMH010000742.1:0-2898 GCA_031373055.1 Rubrivivax sp.
TCAGCGCAAGCCGTCAAAGGCCTGCGCAATATTCGCAACCACCTCGACACCGACCCCGGCGCGAAGATCACCGTGGTGACGCACGCGCTGGGCGTGGACTTCTTGCTCGAAGGCGCCAAGGACCCCAGCGGCGGCGCCTTCGCCGGACCGGTGGCCGCACTCACCGCACGCGGGGTGAAGTTCGAGATCTGCGAGATCACGCTGAGGAACCGCAACCTCAAGCGCGACCAGTTCATCCAGGAGGCCGAGTTCACGCCCTCGGGTGTCGTGCGTTTGGCCAAGCTGCAAAAGCAGGGTGCGGCTTACATCAAGCCCTGACGTGACACGCGCGGTGCGCCAAGCTGCCATGGCTTGGAAGGCGCTCGCGTTCGCGCTGCTCGCGCTGCTCGCGCTGCTGGCCGTAGCGCCAGCGCAAGCCGCCGACACGCCCGTCAAGGCGACCCAGGTTGCCGACAACGTATGGTTCGTGCAAGGCGAGGCGGCGCTGGGCTCGTCGGCCAACCGCAACTTCATCTCCAACGCCGGCTTCGTGGTCACCGACGAAGGCGTGGTGGTCATCGACGCGCTGGGCTCACCCACCTTGGCGAACGAGCTGATCGCCGAGATTCGCCGCGTCACACCGAAGCCCATTCGCTACCTCATCGTCACGCACTTCCACGCCGACCACATCTACGGCTTGCAGGCCTTCAAGGCCATCGGCGCGACGATCATTGCGCACCCGGCGGGGCGCGAGTACCTCAATTCAGAGACAGCGCAGCGCCGGCTTGAAGCCAGTCGCCATGACTTGTTTCCGTGGATCGATGAGCGTACGCAGTTGCTCGGCGCCGACCGCTGGCTAGACGCCAGGGACGAAACCCTTGTGCTGGGCGGACAGCCGTTTCGCATCCGCCACGTCGGCCCCGCGCATACGCCCGAAGACCTGGTGGTGTTCGTGCCCAACGCCGGCGTGTTATTCGCTGGTGACCTTGTCTTTCGAGGCCGCATCCCGTTTGTCGGCCAGGCCGACAGCCGGCAGTGGATCGAATCCTTGAACGTGCTGCTGGCCATGAACCCGCAGTTGCTGGTGCCTGGACATGGGCCGGTGTCTGCCATGCCGCGCGAAGACCTTGCACTGACGCGTGACTACCTTGTGCACCTGCGCACCACCATGGGTGAAGCGGCGCGCAACCTTGAACCCTTCGAGGAAGCGTATGCCAAGGCCGATTGGTCGAGGTTCGAGCGTCTGCCGCTGTTTCGTGCGGCCAACCGCATGAATGCCTACAACACCTATTTGCTGATGGAGCAGCAGGCGCGGTGAAAGCGACCGCAGCGGGGTGATGATGGCGGTGCCATCGTGAACTTCCGTGCGGCCCAACGGTGCCACGATGGCATCGGCGCCTTCATCGCGCCCTTGGTTGCACGCGCTGCGCCACCGGGCGCCACACCGCGAGCGCGCGGTCCAGGTGGGTGGCGGGATACGATGTGCGATATACAGTTACCGGTACCACTTACGAGCGACGCTGCCATGCCCCCGAGCTCTCGGGACGATGCCCTCTGCGCGCCGAACGTTCTGCCGTGCGGCCCTTACTCGGGATTGGACCAGCGGCACCTGTGTTTCGATGTTGAACTGGGTCAGTCAGAGGTACCGAAGCGACGCGGTGCGCGATGGCCCACTTGCGTGCGGCATGCTGCAGGCACACTTCGCGGGTCAGCCATTGCTGACCCCGCGACCTTGACCACTTTCTGATGAGAGATACGCCATGGACGACGGCAAACCCCTTCAGCAAGCCATGCTGGCGCGCTGCCTGTGCGTGGTGATCCACGCCCCCGACGACCTGCGCGTCATTGAGCAGGACGTGGCCGCGCCGGGCCCGGGTCAGGTGCTGGTGCAGGTGGCGTACGGCGGTATTTGCGGCTCTGACCTGCACTACTTCCACCAAGGCGGCTTCGGCTCTGTGCGCATCAAGCGCCCGATGACGCTGGGCCACGAGGTGGCCGGCACCGTCACCGCTGTCGGGCCCGTCGTGGCCAGCGTACGCCCCGGCGACCGCGTGGCCGTCAACCCCAGCCGCCCGTGTGGCGCCTGCACCTACTGCCTGGAAGGCCTGCCCAACCATTGCCTGGAGATGCGCTTCTACGGCAGTGCCATGCGCGACCCGCACGTCGAAGGTGCCTTCCGCACGCTGCTCGTGTGCGACGCCGTGCAGTGCGAGCTGGTGGCGGCCCACGTGCCGCTGCGGCATGCGGCGCTGGCCGAGCCCTTCTCGGTGGGCTTGCACGGTGTCTCGCGCGCCGGGCCGCTGCTGGGCAAGCGTGTGCTGGTGTCGGGCTGCGGGCCGATTGGCGCGTTGGCGGTGGCGGCAGCGCGTGTGCATGGTGCGGCCGAGATCACAGCGGTGGACCTCACCGACGAGACACTGACTGTCGCCCGCGCGATGGGTGCGCAGCACACCATCAACGTTGCGACCGAACCCACATGGGTCCAGCGCTACAGCGCCGACAAGGGCAGCTTCGACGTCATGCTGGAATGCAGTGGCAACGAACGCGCGCTGCGCTCGGGGCTGGAGGTGATGCGCCCGCGCGGCGTGGTCGTGCAACTGGGTCTGGGCGGTGACGTGAGCCTGCCGCAAAACCTGGTGGTGGCCAAAGAGCTGTCGGTGTGCGGCAGCTTCAGGTTCCACGCCGAGTTTGCGCTCGCCGTGCGTCTGATCAACGACGGCCGCGTCGACATGGCGCCGATGATTACCCGCGCCTTCCCGATCAGCCGTGCCCGTGAAGCGTTTGAGCTCGCCGGCGACCGCAGGCGTGCCATGAAGGTGCTGCTGGACTTTGCGCCTGCGCCGGCCTGATTGAGGTTGACGCGGCCGTGCCGCCGCCGCATCAGGTGCTGCCGCGCAGCTCCACGTGGTAGGGCACCAC
>JANMMH010000782.1:0-2509 GCA_031373055.1 Rubrivivax sp.
CCCAGCTACGGCGGCTACGTACGCTCCATCGTCGGCATCGTCGGCACCGTCGTCGCCGGCCACTACGCCATCCGCGCCATGCGCCGCTACGTCGAGCAGCGAAAACTCGTCGAGCAGCAGAGCGAGAGTGAGCGGCGCAACGCGCTCACCACCGACGAAGCGCTGAAGAAATTGGCCGCCAACGTCTGCCCCGCCTGCGACCGCGCGGTGCTGACCACGGGCGACGTCAAGCCCGATTTCTGTGTGCACTGCGGTTTGAAGTTATTCGGCAAGTGCGGAGGCTGCGCGACGCGCAAGAACATGTTTTTTCATTACTGCCCGCAGTGTGGGGGTGCGGAGGCTGAGGCGGCGGGGGCGGCGGCGGCCTAGTGCTTGTCACATCGACGGCTCAGGGCGGCGGGGTGCTCTGTTGCGCTCATGTCCCTCGTGCGGCCTGCAGCCGCCCTCAGTCAATGAAGAAGTCCGGCAAGAAGTTCTTCGTGCCCGGCTTGTAGGCGTACTTGTCAAGATCGCTCACGCCGTGCAGCGCCAGCAACTCATCGTCGATGAAGAAGTTGCCCGTGGTCGCTTTCGCGTCGCTCGTGAAGATGAAGTGCGCGGCGTCGGCCAGTATTTCGGGCTTGCGGCACATGTCCAAATCCAGCCCCGGGATCATCTGCAATGCGGCGGTGACGATGGGCGTGCGTGGCCACAGGCTGTTCACCGCGATGCCATGTTTGCGGAACTCACCTGCATGGCCCAAGGTGCACTCGCTCATGCCGTACTTGGCCATGGTGTAGGCCACGTGGCCTTTGAACCAATGCTCTTTCATCGACAAGGGCGGGCTCATGTTCAGCACATGTGGGTTGCGCCCCGCCTGCGCGCTTTTGATGAGCTCCATCAAGCACGCTTGCGTGCACAGGTAGGTGCCGCGCACGTTCACGCCGAACATCAAATCGAAGCGCTTCATCGGCGTCATCGGCGTCGGCGTCAGGCTGATGGCGCTGGCGTTGTTCACCAAAATGTCGATGCCGCCAAAGCGCGCCACCGCCTGCTGCACGGCAGCCAGCACTGCCGCTTCATCGCGGATGTCGGTGGGTATGGCCAGCGCCTGGCCACCAGCGGCCAGCACCTCGTCGGCAGCGCTGTACACGGTGCCGGGCAGCTTGGGGTTCACGTCGGCGGTCTTGGCGATGAGCACGATGTTGGCGCCGTCGGCCGCCGCACGTTTCGCGATCGCCAGGCCGATGCCGCGGCTGGCGCCGGTGATGAAGAGTGTCTTGCCTTGCAGGTTCATGGCTAACTTTCGTGATGAACGGTGTGTTTCGCCTGACGCGACAGACGCTGCGACACATGCTGTGAGAGATGCTGGGCGATCGACGCCGCACAGGCGCGGTATACCGGCGCGCCAGGGTGGAAGCCGTCCAGCGCCATCACGTCGCGCCGCAGCGGCATCGTCATGTTCACGAGCGAGGCATCACTGCGCGTGGCCACCCAGTCGGCTAGCGCGCGGTTGTGGCGATGTGCATCAGCCCCGGCCACCCAGCGCAGCGGCTGCGGCAAGCCGGGGAAACGGTGCACCGGCGGCAGCGGCGCGAAGCAGACATGCGCCACGCCGATGGCGTTGCGCAGCCAGTTCACCAGCGTGTCGCGCGTGGCCATGGCGTGGTGCGACGGCACCTGGTCGATCACATCGTTGACGCCCGTGACGATGACGGCGAGGTCGAAGAAGCCTGGGCTGTCGGTGCGCAGACGTTCATGCACCTGCTTGGTGGTGAGGCCCGACGCCGCCACCAATTGCCAGTGCACCTGCACACCGCAGCGTTCGGCCAGGCGTGCTGCCATGGGTGCCGCCAAGGCCTGCTGTTGCGCGTCGACACCCACCCCGGCGGCGGAAGAATCGCCAGCCACCAGCAAGCGCAGGCTGGGGCCCTGGCCGACGACACCTTGGCGTTCACCTGCTGCTTCGGGAAGGCGTGGCAGGCGCGCGCGCGCGCGTAGAGCCTGGGCCACGAGCACGGGGCTGAGGGCGAGCTTGAGGGTCAGCGACATGGTCGAAGCTGTGCGCGTCAATGCGGCGTTAGAACTTGCTGAAGTCGGGCTGGCGCTTCTGGAAAAAAGCCTGGAAGGCTTCCATCGCCTCGGGGCTGCGCAGACGGGCCACCCACAGCTCGCTCTCGCGGCGGATGGTGGCCTTGACCAGTTCGCGTTGCGGGCCGCGCAGCAACTGCTTCGCTTCGCGCACAGCGCCCGGTGGCAGCTTGTTGAAGCGCTCGGCCACACGCCGCGCGTGGCTGGCCACTTCGCCCGCCGGCAGCACGGCATTGGCCAGGCCGCAGTCCACGGCCTCCTGGCCAGTGAAGGGTTCGGCCAGCAGCAGCTTCTCGGCCGCTTTGGTGTGGCCCATCAACTGCGGCACGAGCAGGCTTGATGCGAACTCCGGCAGCAGGCCCAGGCTGACAAAAGGCATGGCCAACCGCGCTTCGTCGCTCACATAGACGAAATCGCAGTGCAAAAGCATGGTCGTGCC
>JANMMH010000723.1:0-5589 GCA_031373055.1 Rubrivivax sp.
AGGTAGGTCGTGTCGACCACGCGCTTGTGCACGCGCACCTGGCGCTGCACGCCCGAGGTCAGCGACGTGAAGTGATGCTCATCGCGATAGTTGCCCCGGTAGTCGCACATGGCAAAGTGCTGCACCCGAGCGCTGGCCACAAAGCCTTGCATCAGCTGCTCGTAGTAGTTCAGCAACTCGGCGCTGCTCGCGCGTTCGCACATGCCGACGTTGAGCCCGGTGGCGTCGAGGCCAGCGTGGCCCAGGGCTTTGGAGTTGACGCCGTAGAAAGCGGAGGGCTGGTGCAAGCGCACGAAAGGATAGGCGTCGTTCCAGTGTCCGCCGGGGCCGTGGTGGCGGTCGACGAACATCACACGGGCCTGGGTTTCGGTGAGGATCACGTCGGCAAACGCCATGCCTACGGCGCCACTGCCGACGATGAGGTATTCGGTGTCCAGGGTTGCGAGGGTCATCGCGTGCTGCGCGTCCGTGCTTGCGAGCACGACGCCCGCAGCGCATCGTAAGGGCCGTGGCCCGGGTGGGGCCACGGCCAGGGTGCCTGCTATTGCGCGATGACGGGGCGAATGCGGTAGATCGCGTTGTCGCTCAAAGATACGACGTAGAGGAATCCGTCGGGCCCTTGTTCGATGCTGGGCGTGATGCCGAAGCCTCTGCCGATGATCATCGTTTCGCTTTCGGTGCCGTCGAACTTCTGGGTGCGAAACAAGTTGTCTGCCACTCGGTCGGCCAAGCGCGGGTCGGCACTCACGTCGACGTTGAGCCGGTCGGCGGTGAGCTTGAGCCGGTACAGGCTGCCCCCGGTGCCGCCGACCTGCCCGAACGAGCGCGCCGAGCCGATCCACAGGCTGCCCTCATACGCGCTGCCCAGCGCCGTGCCCTGCACGAAGGTGGTGCCCGAGGGGCCGGTCTCGTAGCGCCAGCTCAGCTCGGGGTCCTTGTAGACAGCGCCCGGGAGCATGACCAGGCGCGACATCGCCGTGGTGGCGTTGTAGGCCGCGCGTGTGGGCGGGTAACGCACTTGCTGCAGCGCGCGCCCGAACTGCGTGGCCTCGATCAGCTTCCAGTCGGGCACACGACTGGCCGGGCCGGCAAACTGGATCCAGCCGCCATTGAGACCAGGCACGACGCGGTTCAGCTCGGCATAGGCGTCGTCGGCGTTTTCGGTTTCCCACAACCAGCCGCTGGCGGGGTCGAAGGCCATGCCAAAGCCGTTGCGGTGGCCATACGAGAAGATCTTCTGCAGATTCGCGCCGACCTCGCCACCCAGCCCTGCGCCGGCGGCGAAGAAGGGGTTGTCGAGCGGCGTCGAGCCGTCGTCGTTGAGCCGCAGAATAACGCCTGAAAGGTGCGCATTGTCGGGTGCCGGCCCGCCAAAGGTGTCGTCGACCTGCGGCGCCGTCAAGAACGGGCCGTTGGCCAGGTTTTGCAGCCAACCGCGGCGGCCCTGGTCGCCCATGTAGATGTAGAGCTTGCCGTCCGGCCCGAAGCGCATCACGCCGCCGTTGTGGTTGCCATTTTCGTTGGCGTTGTTGGTGCCCGGATGCCCTGGCACCGCCACGTTGTCGGTCTGGCGTGCGCGCAGGCCGATGAGGTTGCGGTCGAAGCTCAGCGTGCTGCCGTTCCAGATGTAGCGATCCACGCGGTTGCCCAGCAGCGGCACCTGGGCGACCACCGTCGAGTCGGCACCGGTGGAGCTTTCCGTCCACCGCACATAGACGTAGGGCGTGCCGGGGAAGTTGGGATGCAGCACCAAGCTCAAGAGGCCGCGCTCGGAATTGGAGTTGACGGCGAGGTCCAGCACCGGCGCGGCCTGCAAGACGCCACCGAGCACGCGCTTGACTTGGCCCGAGGCTTTCTCGATCACCAGGTAGTCGTTCACCGAGCCCAGAAAAGTGATGCCGATGGGCTGCGACAGGCCCGTGTCGAGCACGGTCTCGACTTGCAAACCGGGGTCGAGCATTTGTAGCGGGATGGTGTCGGCGCGCGCCGCCAGTGGCAGGCCGCCCAGGGCACCCAGCAGCGCCAGCCACGGCGCCCGACCCGTGGCCATGCGCCGCACGCGTGCCCAGCGGCGGCGCGCCGCCACCATCGTGCACAAGGCCAGCGCCGACAGCAGCGCCGTACCCGGCTCGGGCACCGCTTCGACGCTGACGTTGTCGATGCCCATCTGTAGTGGCGCCAGGTTGTCGGTTTCGGCGAATCGCAGTCGCAGCGTCTCGCCAACGTGGGCCGCCAGCAGCGCGCTAACGTCGCGGCTGATGGTGGTGTAGCCGCTGACCAACGCATCGTCCACGGCCGTCTCGTAGACCTGCATCAGGATGTCGGCGGCCAGCAGGCTGAAGGGGTCGGCGCTGGCCAGCATGATGTCGACACGCGCGCGCTGGTTCAGCGCGGGCGTGCTGAAGTCCAGCGTGGCGGGTGTGGCGAAGAAAGGTGCGCGGTTGCCGATGAAGAGGTCAAAACTGAGCAGGCCGGTGCTGCCACTGGGCACGACAAAGTCTTGATAAAGCACATGCGCGCCCGGCGCGCCAGCGTCACTCATTGCCGCGTTCAAGCCTGCGGTGGGCGCGGGTACAGCGTCGCCGTTGACGGGGCTGAGCACCCCGCTTTGCACAGCGAAGCCGCCATCGCTGCCGAGCTGGTCGACCCGCGTCCAGGAGGCGAAGCCGGCCTCGAAACCGCCGTTGCTGATGAGCGGGGCGGCCTGGGCCACGGCACAGCTGCTGGCTATCGCAGCTGCCAGCAGCAGCCGGCGCAGGGAAGGGACTGAGGTATCCATCGCGTACTCCTCCGGAACAGTGGTTGACTCGATCGGGACCAAGCTCGTGCGTACCTTTAGACCATCGTCTGGCAAGCACGCCACCAAGTCCGACGCATCGACCGATGCGTAAGGGCAGTACGCGTTGTTATGGGCGCGCCTTCCTTGGCGCGAACAAATAGAAACAACTGTCGTCCAGGTCGACCGCGTGCGCCGCCTAGGCCCACCAGATGGCTAGAACGGCAGCGCGCAGGTTAGATCTAGGGATTGACCGTGCTGCGGGTGAATGAGCCGTAATTGATGGGCATGCAAGAGCAAGCGTGGCGCGGCGCTGGCCACCGCGGGCGCGCCGTACAACGCATCACCCACGATGCAATGGCCAATGGCGTGCAGGTGCACGCGCAGCTGGTGCGTACGGCCGGTGACGGGCTCCAGCTCCACGCGCGTGCGCATCGCTACGGGGTCGCGCGCGAGCACACGCCAGCGTGTGAGCGAGGCCTTGCCACGCACGGGGTCGACGACTTGCAGTGGCCGGCGGGGCCAGTCGACGGCCAGCGGCAGATTGATCTCGCCAAGGTCTTGCGCCATCACGCCTTCGACCACCGCGACATAGCGTTTGTGCACCTCGCGTGCGGCGAAGGCCATGCTTAGGCGGCGTTGCATGTCCAAGTTGCGGGCGAACAAGACCAGCCCCGAGGTGGCCATGTCCAGGCGGTGCACCACCAGCGCGTCGCTCCACTGCATTTGCGCGCGTGTCCACAGGCAGTCGGCCTTGTCGGCACCGCGCCCGGGCACGGTGAGCAGGCCGGCGGGTTTGTCGAGCACCAGCAGGTGCGCGTCTACGAAGATGGGCGTTGGCACCTCATGCACGACGACTCAAGCCGAAGGCGGCGGCTGCCAGTCCAGCAGCTTGAGCCGCTGCACCTTGCCCGAAGGTCCTCGCGGCAAGTCGCTGACGAAACGAAACTGTTTGGGCGTCTTGTAGCGACCAAGCTTGCCTTCGCTGAAGGCGCGCAGCTCGTCTTCGCTGCACGTGAAGCCATCACGCAGCACGACACAGGCCAGGATCTCCTGGCCGTAGTGGCGGTCGGGCATGCCGGTGGCCGCAGCGTCGAGCACGGCGGGGTGGGCGAGCAGGGCTTCGTCGATCTCACGCGGCGCGATGTTCTCGCCGCCTTTGATGATGAGTTCCTTGATGCGGCCGGTGACGAAGAAGAAACCGTCCGCGTCGCGGTGGCCGAGGTCGCCACTGCGCAGCCAGCCGTCGGGCGTGAAGGTCGCGGCCGTGGTCTCGGGGTTCTTGTAGTAGCCGAGCATGACGTTGGGGCCGCGAATGGCCAGCTCGCCGGTCACGCCGTCGGCCACTACTTGCAGGCTCGCGTCGATGATTCGCGCCTCGTTGCCCGACGCGCGACCCACCGCGCCGAGCTTGCGCTGCGCGGGGGCTAGCGGGTTGGAGAAACACGGCGCCACGGTCTCCGTCATGCCCATGGTTTCAATCACGCCGACGCCAAAGCGCTGCTCGAAAGCGCGCAGATGCTCGGGCGGCAATGCGGCGGAGGCCGAGCGGCAAAAGCGCAGCGCGGCGGTGGCCTCGCGTGGCGGCACGGCGCCTTCGAGCAGGAAAGAAATCATCGTCGGCACGAGGTTGATCCAGGTGCACTGCGACTGCACCGCTTGCTCCCAGAAACGCCCGCTGGAAAAGCGCGGCGGCATGGCCAGGCTGCCGCCGCTCACCAGCGGTGCCAGCATGGTCACGGCAAAGGCGTTGATGTGAAAGAGCGGCAGCACGGCGAGCACGCGATCTTGTGCGGTGAGTGCGTGCTCAGTGGCAATCGACAGCGCATTGGCCACCAGGTTGGCGTGGCTGAGCATCACGCCCTTGGGCTGGCCGGTGGTGCCTGAGGTGTACATCAGCAGCGCCACCGACTGCGGGTCGATGTCGGGCAAGGCGAACATGGCCGGCGGCGGCGTGGGCGCAGCCACATCCGCCTCGCTAACGATCAAAACGACCTCACGCCCAAGCGTGGCCAGATGCTCACGCACTCGCGCTTCCCACTCGGGCGTGGTGAGCACGGCCTTGCAGTCGCTGTGGCCCAGCACGTAGCGCATCTGCTCGCTCTGCGAGAGCAGGTTCACGGGGTTGACGATGTAGCCACCCGCCATCGCGCCGAGCAAGCAGCGCAGCGTGTGCAGGCCGTTGGGCATCACAAGCGAGACGGTGTCGCCCGCGCGCAGGCCTAGGCCGTGCAGCTGCGCGGCTACGGCCGCCGCCTCACCGAGCAAGCCGCCATGGCTGATAGGCGCAGCGCCGCCATCCACCGCCAGCGCGAAAGGTGCATCGCCCCAGCGTGCCGCGCCGTGCGCGAGCACCTCGCCCAAAGTGCGCGGCGTGCGCGGCGCGTCCATCAAGCCCGCCCGAACTTGCCGAAGTACGCGCCGAAAATCTGCGCCTCGCTAGGCACCACTTCTGCGATAGGCCGGCTGATGCGCGTGATGTTCAGGTAGTGGCGGTAGTTCATGTTGTCCGAGAAGTTGTTCTTGCCCCAGGTGCCGCAGCCCATCGACAACGAGAACGCCAGGCCGTTGTCAAAGCTGCCACCGGTGGCGATGCAATGCGCCTGGTCTTTGATGACGCGGCACACCGGCAGCGTCAGCCCCAGCGTCAGCGCACGGTCAGCGTTAGCACTGTGCAAGCCCACCGAGTGCCCGGCGCCCTGGAAGGCGTAAATCTGCGCCACGCGCGCGGCGGCTGCGGTGAAGTCAGCGGCGCGGTAGATCGTCAACACGGGGCAGAGCTTTTCGCCTGAGAACGGGTGCGCGTCGCCCAC
>JANMMH010000794.1:0-8427 GCA_031373055.1 Rubrivivax sp.
TGGATCGGCCGCAGCGAAGGCGTGCGCTTCGCCTTCAAGCATGACGTGCGCGACGCCAGCGGCGCGCTGATTCAAGACGGCCGCATGTATGTCTTCACGACACGCGCCGACACGCTGATGGGCGTGACCTTCTGCGCCGTCGCACCCGAGCACCCGCTGGCGACCCATGCGGCGGCCGGCAACCCCGAACTCGCCGCCTTCATCGAGCAGTGCAAAAAGGGCGGCACCACCGAGGCCGAACTGGCGTTGCGCGAAAAGGAAGGGCGGCCCACGGGCTTGACCGTGAGGCACCCGCTCACCGACGACGTGCTGCCGGTGTGGGTCGGCAACTACGTCTTGATGGGCTATGGCGACGGCGCCGTGATGGGCGTGCCCGCGCACGACGAGCGCGACTTCAGCTTCGCGCTGAAGTACGCGCTGCCCATCACGCAAGTCGTACACATCGACGGCGAACATTTCGACTACCACCGCTGGCAAGACTGGTACGCCGACAAGGCGCGCGGCGTGACCGTCAACTCGGGCAACTACAGCGGCCTGAGCCACAAGCTGGCGGTCGACGCCATCGCGGCAGCACTGCACGCGCAGGGCCTGGGCGAGAAGAAGGTGACCTGGCGCCTGCGCGACTGGGGCATCAGCCGCCAGCGCTACTGGGGCACGCCCATCC
This sequence comes from Rubrivivax sp., assembly GCA_031373055.1. Classification (GTDB taxonomy): domain Bacteria; phylum Pseudomonadota; class Gammaproteobacteria; order Burkholderiales; family Burkholderiaceae_C; genus Rubrivivax. Next base: position 665 of record JANMMH010000794.1, read on the forward strand.
CGATCATTCATTGCGCGGATTGCGGCGCCGTGCCGGTGCCTGAAAAAGACCTGCCCGTGTTGCTGCCCGAAGACCTGATGCCCGACGGCAGCGGCAACCCGCTGAACAAGTGCGCCGCCTTCTTGAACGTGGCCTGCCCCAGCTGCGGCAAACCAGGCCGGCGCGAGACCGACACGATGGACACCTTTGTCGATTCGGCCTGGTACTTCATGCGCTACTGCTGCCCCGACAGCAGCAGCGCCATGATCGACGAGCGCGTGGACTACTGGATGCCGATGGACCAGTACATCGGCGGCATCGAACACGCCGTGCTGCACTTGCTCTACGCGCGCTTTTGGACCAAGGCCATGCGCGACCTCGGGCTCATCAAGTTCGGCGAGCCCTTCACGCGCTTGTTCACGCAAGGCATGCTCCTCAACGAGTCGTACTACCGTGAAGACGCGAACCAAAAGCGGCGCTGGTTCTACCCCGCCGAGGTCGACGTGCGCTTCGACGACAAGGGCCACCCGGTGGGCACGGTGGCCAAGGAAGACGGCTTGCCGGTGCTGCTGGGCGGCGTCGAGAAGATGTCCAAGAGCAAGAACAACGTGGTCGAGCCGCGCGCCATCATTGCGCGCTTTGGGGCTGACACGGCACGTATCTTCACCATGTTCGCCGGCCCGCCGGACCAGAGCGCGGCGTGGTCCGATTCCGGCGCCGAGGGCTCGTTCCGCTTCCTGCGCCGCGTCTGGAGTTTCGCCGCCAAACATGGCGCGCGCATCGCCGCCGCGGGCAGCGTCAGCGCACCCTTGAGCAGCGCGGCTGCCGCCTTGCGTCGCGAGCTGCACCTGTTGCTGCGTCAGGTCAGCCACGACTACGACCGGCTGCAATACAACACGGTGATCTCGGGCGCGATGAAGATGCTCAACGCCATGGAAGACGCCGGGCTCGCCGACTCGGCCAGCGACAGCGCCGTGCTGCGCGAAGGCATGGACATCCTGCTGCGCACGCTGTACCCATCGGCACCGCACCTGGGCCACGGCCTGTGGTGCGAGTTGGGTTTCGCCAAGAGCGTGGGTGAGCTCGTGGACGCGCCCTGGCCCGAGGTTGACGAAGCCGCACTCGTGCAAGATCAGATCGAGCTCGTGCTGCAAGTCAACGGCAAGCTGCGTGGTGCACTCAAAGTGCCGGCCCTGGCCGAGCGCGCGGAGATTGAAGCCGCAGCACTGGCGCATGCCGAGGTCGTGCGCTTTTCTGAAGGCCGCACGGCCAAAAAAGTGGTGGTGGTGCCGGGCAGGCTGGTCAATGTTGTCGTCTGAGCGCCGCCATCTTCTGCTGGCCGCCTCCAGCGTCACGCTGCTGGCGGGCTGCGGCTTTCAGCTGCGCCGCCCGCCTGCCCTGCCCTTTCGCAGCATCGCGCTCACGGGCTTCGCACCGCGCTCACCGCTGGCCGAAGAGCTCAAGCGCGCGCTGGCCACGCAGCTGCGTGTGATGGACGTGCCCGCCGACGAGCGCAACAGCGCCGACGTGGTGCTGCACGCCTTGGTCGATGCGCGCGAACGCAGTGTGGTGGCGCAGACCTCATCAGCCCAAGTGCGCGACGTGCAGCTGCGCGTGAAGCTGCACTTTCGCGCGCACACGCCGGCCGGGCGCGAGCTGCTGGCGCCTTCAATCCTTCTCTTGGCGCGCGACATGAGCTTCAACGAAACGGCCTCGCTGGCCAAGGCGCAAGAAGAAGGCGAGCTCTACCGCGAGATGCAAAGCGACGTGGTGGCGCAGGTGGTGCGCCGGTTGGCGTCCATCAAGCTAACGCCGTAAGAGAGCGCATGCAGGTTCGCCCCGAGCAGCTAGACGCCCACCTTGCGCGCGGCTTGAAGCCGCTGTACACGGTGTATGGCGACGAACCGCTCTTGGCGCAGGAAGCGGCCGACACGATTCGCGCCGCCGCGCGCGCTGCGGGTTACGCCGAGCGCAAGGTCTTCAACATTGCGGGCGCGCATTTCGACTGGAGCGGCGTGCAAGGTGCCGCGCAGGCGATGAGCCTCTTTGCGGATCGCCAACTCATCGAAATCCGCATCCCCAGCGGCAAGCCCGGCAAAGACGGCTCCGAGGCTTTGCAGCGTTATTGCGAGCAGCTCAGCGACGATGTCTTGACGCTGGTGCAGCTGCCCCGGCTTGACGGCCAGCAGCTCAAAGGCGCGTGGTTCAACGCGCTCGACGGCGCGGGGGTGTCGGTGCGCGTGGAGCCCATCGCGCGCGGCGCGCTGCCGGCCTGGATTGCCCAGCGCCTGGCGCGCCAGCAGCAGCGCGTGATGGCCGGCGAGATGGGCCAGCGCACGCTGGCGTTTTTTGCCGACCGCGTGGAAGGCAACTTGCTCGCCGCGCATCAAGAGCTGCAAAAGCTGGCCCTGCTCTACCCCGAGGGTGAACTCGGTTTCGACGAGGTCGAAGCCGCCGTGCTCAACGTCGCGCGCTTCGACGTCTTCAAGCTCGGTGAAGCTGTGCTCGCCGCGCAAACGGCGCGTGCGCTGCGCATGCTCGACGGCCTGCGCGCCGAGGGCGAAGCACCTGTGCTGGTGCATTGGACCTTAGCGGAAGACATCCGCGCGCTGCACCGCGTGCGCGAAGCACTCGACGCCGGCCGCCCGCTGCCGCTGGCCTTGCGCGAAGCGCGTGCCTGGGGCGCCAAAGAGCGGCTCATCGAGCGTGCTGTGCAGGTGCTCAGCAGCCACCAGCTCGACCATCTGGTCGACGCCGCAAGCATTTGCGACGGACTCGTCAAAGGCCTGCGCCACCCCGCGTGGCCGCCCGAGCCCTGGGCTGGCCTGCGCCGGCTGGCCTTGATGACGATTGAAGCGCTGACGCCGGTGCCGCGCACGGGGCGGGCACTGAAGCTGGTGTTGCGCGCCTGAGGGCGATAGGCCAGGGCCTCAATACCCGCGCTTTCGATCGACAAGATGGGCCAACGGCTGGCCATCGCGAAACGCGCGCAGGTTGCGCGCCACCACCGCAGCGGCGCTACGCTCGTCGGTCAAGGCTGCCGCGTGCGGCAGCAGGGTCACGGTGGGATGTTGCCAGTAGCGGTGGCCGGGCGGCAGCGGCTCGGCGTGAAAGACATCGAGCACGGCGTGGCGCAGGTGGCCACTATCAAGTGCTTGCAGCAAGGCCTCATCGACGACATGCGCGCCGCGCGCGAGGTTGACGATCGCCGCACCGGCGGGCAAGGCGGCGAAGAAACGCTGGTCCAACAGTCCGTGTGTGTTGGGTGTTAGCGGCAGTAGGTTGATGACGATCTCGGTCTGGCGCAGCAGCGGCCACAGTGCCGCTTCACCGGCATGCACGTCAACGCGCACGATAGGCGCGCGCTCATGCAGCCGCCAGCCCTGCACGGCGTAGCCCTGCTGCAGCAGGCCGCGCGCCACCGCCTGGCCCATCTCGCCCAGGCCGAGGATCAGCACGCGCACTTCGTCGGCGCGGCGCTGCGCATGTTGGCGCCACACGCCTTCACGTTGGCGCTGTTGGTAGTCGACGAAGCCGCGGTGCAGTGACAGCGTGGCCCACAGCGCGGTCTCGGCCATGGCTGCCGTCATGGCAGGGTCGACCATGCGCGCGATGGGCACATGTGCGGGCACGCTGGTGTCGGTGAGCAGGCGGTCGACGCCCGCCCACAGCGACTGCACGAATTCGAGTTCCGGCCACGCGGCCAAGGCGCCGGGCGGCGGGTTGGCGACGACGGCGACGCGTGGCTGCGCGCCATGTTGCCGCGCCGCCGCAGCGTCCAGCCAATCGGCTTCGGGCATGGCGGCCGCTAGCGCCTTGCGCCACACGGCCATCTCATCTGGGGGCATCTGCCCGGCGAGCAGGACATTCACGCGCTGCACGCTGAGCTCAGCACGGCCGCGATGGCCGCGCGCACGGTGGCTTCGCGCACCTGCGTGCGGTCACCCGGCCAGACATCGCAGCGCACGCTGACGTGGTCGGCCGTGGCCACCGCCAGCCACACGGTGCCCACGGGCTTGCCCGGCACCGCACCACCCGGCCCGGCGATGCCCGTGACGGCCACGGCCAACTGCGCAGATGCGTGGCGCAGTGCGCCTTGCGCCATGGCGCGCACCACCGCTTCGCTGACGGCGCCATGCGCGGCAATCAGCGCGGCGGGCACGCCCAGCAGCTCAGCCTTCGCTTCGTTGCTGTAGCTCACAAAGCCACGCTCGAACCAGTCGCTGGAGCCGGCCACCGAGGTGCAGGCCGCTGCAATCAAGCCGCCGGTGCAACTCTCAGCGCTGGCCATTCGCCAGCCGCGTGCACGCAGTGCCTCGCCCAGGGTCAGCACCTGCGCTTGCAAGCTCACCATGTCCACCAGGTTCTCCAGAGTGCCAGTACAAACAAGGTTAGCGCGGCCGCCACCAGGTCGTCAACCAGGATGCCCAGGCCCTGACGCCAGCCGATGGCCTCGCCCGCGCGCAGCTTGAAGTGACGGTCGGCCCAACCCACCGGCCCAGGCTTGACGGCGTCGAAGAAGCGAAACAGCAAGAAGGCCATGAACTGCGTCCACAGCCCTGCGGGCATGAGCAGCCACAGCACGATCCAGAAGGCCAGCACTTCGTCCCAGACGATGGCGCCGGGGTCGGCCACGCCCAGGTGTTGCGCGGTGCGGGTGCAGGCCCAGAGGCCGACCAACGCGCTGCCAGCAATGGCCAGCGCCCAGGCTTGCGTGTTCAGCCAGTGGTCGAGCACGAGGTAAGCCGCCCAGGCCCACAGCGTGCCCACGGTGCCCGGCGCCACGGGCGACAAACCGCTGCCGAAGCCCAGGGCAATCCAGCGCGCGAGGTGGCCGCGCATGAAGGCCGCGCTGGCGCGGCGCGGCGGCGTGTCGACGTGAATGTCGGCCGCGCTCATGCGAAATGGTCGAAGCCGCGCGGCGCGATCGCCAAAGGCTGGCCGCTAGCGTCGACGAAGCTCAACGCGTTGCCCGCCACGATGCGGCCGCAGGGTGTGACGGCTACACCGCAGCGCGCGCCAGCGTCACGCACAGCGCTGTGCCGGCTGGCCGGCGCGGTGAAGAGCAGCTCGTAGTCGTCGCCGCCTTCCAGCACGCAAAGCCGTTGCAGCGCGGCCGGTTGCGCGGCGAGAACCGCACTGCGCGGCAAAGCGTCGACCTCGACCACCGCGCCCACGCCCGAGCGTCGCAGCACATGCTGGGTGTCGCCAGCCAGGCCGTCGCTCAAGTCGATGGCGCTGCTGGCGATGCCGCGCAGCGCCACGCCCAACGCCACGCGCGGCTGCGGCAGCTCCATGGCGCGGCGCACGTGGGTGAATCCCGTCGCATCAAGCGTTAGCTGACCGCGAAAGACTTCCAAGGCCAGGCGCGCGTCGCCGAGCTGGCCGCTGACCCAGAGCTCGTCGCCCACGCGCGCGCCGCTGCGCAATAAGGCCTGAGCGGCGGGCACTTGGCCGAACACCGTGATGCAGATATTCAGCGGCCCGGCGGTGGTGTCGCCGCCTACCAGTTCAATCGCATGCGCATCGGCCAGGGCCAGCAATCCGCTGGCGAAAGCGGCGACGAAGCCTTCGTCCACACGCGGCAGTGACCACGCCAGCGTGAACGCCAGCGGCTGCGCGCCGCAGGCCGCGAGGTCGCTCAAGTTCACCGCCAGCGCCTTGTGGCCCAGGTGCTGTGGCGGCACGGTGGGCAGGAAGTGGCGGCCTTCGACGAGCATGTCGCTCGATACGGCGAGCTGCATGCCCGGCGCCATGTTGAGCAAGGCGCAGTCGTCGCCCACGCCGAGTGCGGCCCGGCGCACCGGGCGCGTGAAGTAGCGCGCGATGAGTTCGAACTCACCCACGTTCAGTCGTCCCCTTGGTGGGGGCCGCTCTGCCCGCCACCGCCGCCACCACCACTGCCACGCAGCAGGTTGCTCAGCTCCACCGCCGACTTGACGTTCATCTTGTCAAAGACGCGCGAGCGGTGCACTTCCACCGTGCGCACGCTGATGGCCAGCGCGTCGGCGATGAGCTTGTTGGGTCGGCCTTCGATGACGAGCAGCATGACCTCGCGCTCGCGATCGGTGAGATCGGCCAGCGCGCGCGCGTTGTGCGCCAGCTGCTTGCGCTGCTGCAATGCCGTCGCGCTGAGTTGCAGGGCTTCTTCAATGCGGTCAACCAGCGCGTTATTCGAAAACGGTTTCTCGACAAAGTCGAAGGCGCCGCGCTTGACGGCGGCCACCGCCGTGGGCACGTCGCCATGACCGGTTAGAAAGAGCACCGGCAAGAAGGGCAGCAGGCCGCGCTCGGCCAGCCGCTCAAAGAGCACCAGGCCGCTGGTACCGGGCATGCGCACGTCAAGCACCAGGCACGAAGGCGCGCTGGGCCAGTCGCGCGCACCGGGGCCGCTTTGTTGCGCCAGCCAGTCCTCAAACGCTTCGGCGCTGGCGAATCCTTCGCTAAGCAGCCGACGCGAGCGCAGCAGCCAGGCCAGCGCGTCGCGCACGACGTCTTCGTCGTCCACCAAATAGACCACCGGGATGCCCAGGCTGGGGTCAAGCGTTGCGGTCATGGTGGGGTGGCGGAGGCGACGACGGCAGTGACGTTGGGAACAATCGCGGCTGCGAGCGTAAACCGGAATGCCGCGCCACGGCCGCCGCCACGTGGCACGCCAAGTTCAAGCGTGCTGCCGTGCTGCTCGACCACCGTGCGGCACAAGCTCAAGCCCAGCCCCATGCCTTCAGCGCGCGTGGTGAAAAAGGGCGTGAAGAGTTTTTGCGCGACTTCAGGCGGTATGCCGGGCCCGGCGTCACTGACACTGAACTCGACGCGCTTGGGGTCGCTGTGAACCACACGCAGCGTGAGTACACGCCCGCCCAGCGGCGTGTCTTGCTCCATCGCCTGGATGCCGTTGCGGGTGAGGTTGAGCAGCACCTGCTCCAGCATCGTGCGGTCGCACACCACCAGCGGCGCGGGCTTGGGGATGTCGAGCTCAACACGTGTGCCGCTCTTGCGCGCTTGCAGCCGCACCAGGGGCAGCACGGCTTCAATCAGCACGTCGGCGCCCACGCGCTCATGGTGCTGCTCGCGCCGGCGCACAAAGTCGTGCACGCTCTTGATCACCAGGCCAGCGCGCTGGGCTTGCTCTTCGATGCGCGACAGGGCTTGCTTGAGCATGGCGGTGGTGTCGGCGTCGGTCGCTGCCGGGGGCTGCGGCAAGAGGTTGAGCGAGCCGCTGGCGTAGCTGGCGATCGCCGCCAGCGGCTGGTTGAGCTCGTGGCTGAGCAAGGAGGCCATTTCACCGACGGTGGCCAAGCGTGCGCTGGCTTGCAGGCGGTCTTGCTGCTGGCGCGAGATTTCTTCGATGCGCCGCTGCGCGCTAAGGTCGACCACCGCACTCATCCAGCCGGTGTGGTGGCCTTCGCCGTCAACCAGCGGGGCTTCGTAGATCATCACCGGGAAACGCTCGCCGCTCTTGCGCATGAACTCGGTCTCGAAGCCTTCACGCGACTCGCGCCGCAGCGCTTCGGGCAGGCTCAGCCGCGTGGCCTGGCGACGTGCGTATTCGGGTGCGCGCTCGGGCGGCCAGTACATCGAGGTGCCCGTGAGCGTGGGCCGGCGCAGCTCATCGGCGCTGAAGCCGACCATCGTGCAAAACGCCGGGTTGACATAGGTGATCTGGCCTTGCAGATCACGCGCGCGCAGGCCCGTGATGAGCGAGTCTTCCATGGCCTGGCGAAAGGCCAGCGCTTCGGCCAGTGCGCGCTCGGCCTCGCCGCGCCGGCGCACGTCGCGCGCCA
>JANMMH010000047.1:0-3388 GCA_031373055.1 Rubrivivax sp.
GAACACATTCTTTGCCAGATCGATGCCAACAGTCGCAATCTTCATGGTGGGCGCCCCTTTCCGGGTCAAGTGGTTGCAGACACTTCCACTTTGGCACTTCGATGCCGCTTACGGGTGGGGGCGTCCATCCCATTGCTGTCGTCCGACCCCACCTTCGCGCTGTGGCTGTGTACGCGGCTCACGGCCTGCGTGTGGATGGTGGGCGTGATGATGAGTCGCATGCTCAGCCAGCTGCCGTCAGTCAGCGCCACGCGCGTGTGGGTGCTGCGGCGCACGGCCACAGCCGCCACGTCGTCGTGCTTCGCGACGGCCGTCAAAAGCTCAGCGTCGATGTGCTCGAACCAGAGCACGACGTCGTGCGAAGCCGCAGCCTGGTAGCTCGTCAAAGTCTCCCGCTTGAGCACCGTTTGCGCGTCGAGTGCGGCCACGATGCCGGCCGCACCCAGCACCAGCACGAGTGCGACGAGTGCCAGCTGCGCGCGGTACACGCCTAGGTCCGCGGCAACTTTGCGCCAGCGCACGTTCATGCGGCGACTCCCGAGTCGCTGAGCAAGCAGCCGTCACGCAGCTCGACCACACGCTTTGCGCTGGCCGCGATGCGCTGGTCGTGGCTGACGACGAGCAGCGTCTTGCCTTGCCGCGCCAGCTGCGCAAAGAGCTCAACCACGGCCTCGGCGGTGTCGCTGTCAAGGTTGCCCGTGGGCTCGTCCGCCAGCAGCAGCGGCGGGTCGTTGGCCAGCGCGCGCGCGATCGCAGCACGCTGCTGCTGCCCGCCCGAGAGCATGGCTGGCAGCTTGTGGGCCTGGTCGGCAACGCCGACTTGCTCCAGCAGCATCAGCGCTCGCCCACGGCGCTGGCCGGCGGCGATGTGCCCCACCAGGTCCATCGCCAGCACGACGTTTTCCAGCACCGTCAGCGTGGGCAGCAGCTGGAAGAACTGGAACACGACGCCGACATGCCGCCCGCGCCAGCGTGCCAGCGCGCTCTGGCTGAGCTTGGCCGGCTCGGTGCCTGCCACCTGCACCTGGCCGCTGCTGGGCGCATCGATGCCAGCGATGAGATTCAAGAGTGTGGACTTGCCGCTGCCCGAGCGGCCGAGCACGGCCACATGTTCACCTTCCGCGATGTGCAACGTGACCTCGCGCAGGGCAGGTTGGGGCACACCGCCGCGCGGCGCGAAATGCCGCGCCGCTTTGCTCAAGGTGATCATCCGTGGCCACCCACGCGTTGCACGCGAAAGAGGTCGCTGCGCAGCAGTTTCCCGCCAGCGTCGAAGTGCAGAGTCTTCAGGTCCAGACGGTCGTTGCTGAAGCGGAACTCGACTTTGGCGATGCGTTGCCCGTCGGTGCTAACCACCGACTGAACGGTGATGGTTTCAGGCCCGGGCAGGCGGTCGATGGCTTGCAGAAACATGTCGCTGGGCTTGCTGCCCGAAGGCAGGCCGTCGACCGTGTACTGCTCGGACAAACGCACCAGCATGGGCTTGCCTTCGCGTGCCTTGATGGCGGCGGCCAGCTCTCGCAAGAAGATCTCGACGCCCGTGTCGACAACCACGCCCGGCGCCGTGAACACTTGTGCGAGCTGCTTGGGCGGCGCAGCCTTGGTGTGCGCCGGTGGGTCGCCGTGCAGCCACTTGCCGAGCTGGGCGAACTGTTGCGGTGGCCCGCCAGGCGTTGCGGCCTGCGCTAGTGACGCCACGCCAAGCACGGCCGCGCACGCCAGAGGCATCATGAAATCACTCCACACCATGGTCTGCTCCGTCAAGACGAGGCGCAAGCATAGGTGCGGGACCGGCCGCCCCAGGCGGCACGCGACGAATGGGTGAACGGCGCGACGAACGCGCCGTTCGGCGGCACGGCGACCGGGCGCGACAAACACCCGGCGCAGACCGCTACAGGCTGACTTGCCAGGCCCCCCGGCTGCGCGTGCCCACACGCAGCAGCCGCGTGCTCTCGTGCAGCACCAGATCGCCGGCAATCACGTTGGGCAGGCCGTTGTTGAATTCAATCCAGCCCGTGCCTGAGTTCTTGCTGCGCCACACGCCGCGGTCGGTGGCGAGGAAAACAGTGCTCGTGGTCTTCGGGTCGACCACCAGCGCGCTGACCGCCATGTCGGGCAGGTTGCCCGTGCGATCGCTGAAGGTCTTGCCGGCGTTGAGCGAGCGAAAGACATGGCCACCGCCGAGCTGCGAACAGCTCACCCACAGCGTCTTGCCGGTGCTGCCCACGACCGCGATGTCGCTCACAAAGCCACCGGCTAACGCTGCCAGTGCGCTGACAGTCGCGTTGGCCCAACCCCCAGAGCCGCGCGCGATACGCCACAACTGCCCGCTCTGCGTGCCGGCGAGCACCGTGTGATCGCCCACGATGGCCAGCGCGGTGATGAGTTCGGCACCACCGGGCAAGGCGGCCTCGTCCCAGTCGTTGCCGTCATTGGCCGAGATCCAGACGCTCACACCGGCCTTCACGAGCATGCTGCCGCGCGCTTCCAGCGGTGGGTAGAAAAGGGATTCATAGCCGTCGGGCACAGGCGGTGTGACGTCACTCCAACTGAAGGCGCTGGCGCCAAGCGCCGCGGCGCGCTCAATGGGCATGTCGTAGTAGCTGTGATAGACGATGGACGCCGCGCCGCGGTCTACCGCCGCGCAGTCACCGCCGTCGCCCAGGGCGACCTGGTCCCAGCGGCGCGGGCCGGCAAGGGTGAGCGAGCCGTTGTCTTGTGTGCCGCCGAAAAGCCAGTTGGCGTTGCCTTGTAGCTGCGCCAAATATTCGAACTCGGTGATGCCCAGGCCGGGGTTGAGCGAGGCCCAGTGCTCGCCACGGTCGGCCGAGCGGAACAGGCCGCCGTCATTGCAGGCGTACACCACGCCGGGCACGTTGGCGTCAAAGGCCACGAAGTGTTGGTCGGGGTGGATCGAGTCGCCGCTGCTGCGCGAGGACACGTTCTGCCAGGTGATGGTGCTGGCGCCACGCTTGCCACGAAAAAGGTCGATGGCACCCCAGAAGATGAGGTCGGGGTCGTCGGGCGCCACGGCCAGGCACCAGTCGTACCAAGCCTGGTTGGTCTTCATGCTCGCGGGTACGTTCATCGCAGTGAACGCGCCGCCGACGCTGGCGCGGCGCCACAGCACCGCCTGGCGGCCGATGCAGCCGGCCAGCCAGACCACGCCGCCCTGGCCCGGCGCGTGCGCCACTTCGAGCCGCTTGAAGCGCGTCGCCGCACTGGTGCCGGGCAGGGCCACACGCGCCCAGGTGGCGCCGCCGTCTTGGCTGCGCGCCAGCCCGTCGGCAAAGGCGGCTAGCAACTCGCTTGGCTGCGTTGGATGGATGGAGATGCTCCAGCACGGCGCGGCGATCACGCTGCTGGTCGTCTGGGCGCCGTTGGTCGA
>JANMMH010000319.1:0-12118 GCA_031373055.1 Rubrivivax sp.
GTGATGCTCAAGGTGGTGGACGCGGCCGTGGCCAAGAGCTATGGCGGCAAGAAAAAGATCCATTGGATGGAGGTCTTTGCCGGCGAGAAGTCGACCAAGATCTACGGCCCCGACGTCTGGCTGCCCGAAGAAACGCTGCACGCTGTGCGCGACTACGTGGTCTCCATCAAGGGCCCGCTCACCACGCCCGTGGGTGGTGGCATCCGCTCACTGAACGTGGCGCTGCGCCAGGAGCTCGACCTCTACGTTTGCCTGCGCCCCATTCAATATTTCAAGGGCGTGCCCAGCCCCGTGAAAGAGCCCGAGAAGACCAACATGGTCATCTTCCGCGAGAACTCGGAAGACATCTACGCAGGCATCGAATTCGAGGCCGAGAGCGACAAGGCCAAGAAGCTCATCAAGTTCCTCACCGAAGAGATGGGCGTGAAGAAGATTCGCTTCCCCAACACCTCGGGTATCGGCATCAAACCGGTCAGCCGCGAAGGCACCGAGCGCCTGGTGCGCAAGGCCATCCAGTACGCCGTCGACAACGACAAGCCCAGCGTGACCATCGTGCACAAGGGCAACATCATGAAGTTCACCGAAGGTGGCTTCCGCGACTGGGCCTACGCGCTGGCGCAGCGTGAATTCGGTGCCGTGCCCATCGACGGCGGCCCGTGGTGCAAATTCAAGAACCCGAAGACCGGCAAGGAAATCACCGTCAAGGACTCCATCGCCGACGCCTTCTTGCAGCAGATCCTTCTGCGCCCGGCCGAGTACTCGGTGATCGCCACCTTGAACCTCAACGGCGACTACGTGTCGGATGCGCTGGCCGCCCAAGTCGGCGGCATCGGCATCGCCCCGGGTGCGAACTTGAGCGACTCGATCGCCATGTTCGAAGCCACCCACGGCACGGCGCCCAAGTACGCCGGCAAGGACTACGTCAACCCCGGCTCCGAAATCCTCTCGGCAGAGATGATGCTGCGCCACATGGGCTGGACGGCCGCCGCCGACCTGGTCATCAGCTCGATGGAAAAGTCCATCCTCAGCAAGAAGGTCACCTACGACTTTGCGCGCTTGATGGAAGGTGCGACGCAGGTTTCATGCTCGGGGTTTGGGCAGGTGATGATCGACCACATGTAAGTGCTGCGCGCCTTGCCGCCTTCGCGCGGCTCGTAAAAAACCCCAGCGCACGCAAGTGCCTGGGGTTCTTTGTGGCCCGCGCGTCAGCGGGCGACGAAACGCTCTCTCAAGCCTGCACGCCACCCTGCTCAAAGCGCGTGGTCGTGCCGTAAGCATCGTAGACGTTGTGTCGCGCGGCATCGGGCAAGAGCACGTCGATGGCGCGGTCTAGCGAGGCGGTGGCGCGGGCCAGGGCTTCGCGTTGTGCGGCCACTTGCCCGCTGGCGAAGACCAGGCGTTGGCGCAATGGTGCGGGCACGTTGCCGCGCACTGCGGCGCGGCGAAAGTCGTCGATGGCTGAGGCCAAGGCTTTGTGCAGCGCCGAGGCTGCCGCCTCGATGGCACCTGCGTCGCGCCGGCACAGCGTGGCGGCGAGTTCGGTGAGGCGCAGCTCCAGGCGCATCACACTGGGTTCAAGCTCGGCCACCTGTTGCAGGGCCGATAGTTCAGCAGCAGAGCTTTGCATGGTCGGTTGCAGCGTTAGCGATAGGTCTTGGCCAGCGCGTCCCGCGCGTTGGCGATGAGTTTGTCGGCCACGGCGTCGGCGTTGACCTTGAAGCTGCCGTCGCGGATGGCCTGGCTCATGCGCTCAACCTTCTCGCTGTCAATGCCGGCGTCGAGCGACTTGGCGGCGAGCTGCGCGGCGGGCGACAACACCACCGTGGCGCTGGCCTCGCCGGCGGTGGAGCCACCCGGCTGCGCCGTGTTCTTGCGCTCGGCGATGCGCTCGCTCGCTGGGTTGAGCGCGTTGAGCGAGGCAAGCTTGGGGTCGTTGGGCGTGATCTTCATGGTGAACTCCTTCGGGCAGCCGTGCGGGCGGACAACCCGTTCGTGATGTTCGATCTATCGGCAGCGCCGCTGCAGAACTTGAGGGCTGGGGCAAAGATTTTTGCACGCACCCCCGTGAACGGGTGGTGGTCTGTGGTCGGCAGCCACATCACAGCATGACCTCGACCTGGCGGTCGCCGCTGGCGCGGCCTGAGACGATGCGCCCGCCACTGGTGCGCACGCGCACGACCTGGCCTTCGAGCCCCGGCGACAAAGCTTGGCCGTCGGTGCTGACCTGGTAGCCGACGCCGCGCGCCAGCACCTGCACGGTCTCACCCGCCGCAAACCACTGACGTGTTTTCAGGTCGCCCGCCATCACGGCACTGCCCGCGTTGAGCGCGCGGCCGAGTTCGCGGCCGAGCAGGGCGCTGGTGTCGGCATGGGCACGGCCAGGGTCGGCACCCCAGTCGATCTCGGCCAGTTGCAAATGATGGGCTTGCAATAGCGTGCCACCCGGCAAGGCTTCACGCGCCACGATGCCGGGCGCGAAGACCGAAACGGTGACGGGCAGGGTGACGTTCCATAGCGTCGCACCTTCAAGGCAGCGCAGGCCCACGCGCGTGCGGCCGATGGCGCGCTGGCCCTGTGGCAAGTAAGCCTCGGTGCGCCGGCAGGGTGACAGGCGCAGGCGCGGGTCTAGCGTACCGAGTTGCACCTCCACACGTGCGCCGCCCTGCTTGATCGACTGTGCGGCCTGCGCGATGAGTTGGCGTGCCTGCGTGGCCTGGCTGGGCTCAAGCGTTGGCACAGCTTCTTGGGCCTGCACCGGTGACAAGGGCAGCCACAGCGCGGCCAGGCACAGCGCGATCGCTGGAGCACGGACGCTGATACGGGAGCGGGTGTTGACGGTATTCACGGCAGCCACTCTATGCCCGCGCCCGGCAGACATGAGCGCGAATAGCTGGGCAAGGGCGGCGCTTATCGCGCTCATGTCGGGTTAAGCCCAACCGCAGAATGCCTCTACCCAAGCTTCGCGTTGGCACCCAGCCAACACGCAGCCGACGCCACGAAGGAGACGATCGATGATCGACCGCCTGACCAGTGCCCTTGAATTCCAGAGCCAGGCCTTGGTGCTGCGCGCCGAGCGCCAGCGTGTCGTGGCCAGCAACATCGCCAACGCCGACACGCCCGGCTACATCGCCCGCGACTTTGACTTCGCCAGTGCGCTGCGTGAAGCCAGCGGCCAAGCCGCCGTGGGAAAACTCGGCACCCCCGTCACGGCCGACATCTTTGCGCGCGCCCGCGCCGCAGGCGGCCCCGAGCCAGGCCTGAAATACAGCACGGCCAGCCAGAGCAACCTGGACGGCAACTCGGTCGACATGGACCGTGAACGCGCGGCCTTTGCCGACAACGCCATCAAGTACGAGGCCACGCTGCGCTTCATCAACGGCAGCGTGCGCACGATGCTCGATGCGATGAAGAGTCACAACCAATGACGCTAGAGCCTGAAGGAGCCGCGCCATGAGCATGATGAAGATCTTCGACATCTCGGGCAGCGCCGTCAGTGCGCAGAGCCAGCGCTTGAATGCGGTGGCGTCCAACCTGGCCAACGTCGACAGCGTGGCCGGCCCCGACGGCCAGGCCTACAAGTCGCGCCAGGTCGTGTTCCAAACCGTGCTGATGGGCCAGCCCCGCCAGCCCGAGGGCGCAGCCGGCGTGCGTGTCTCCACGATTTCTGAAGACAACACACCCGGGCGGCGCGTGCACGACCCCAAGCACCCGGCGGCCGATGGCGAGGGCTACGTGACCTACAGCAACGTCAACGCGGTGGAGGAGATGGTCAACATGATCTCGGCCTCGCGCTCTTACCAAAACAACGTCGAGGTGATGAACACCGCGCGTGGCCTGCTGCTGAAGACGCTGCAGATCGGCCAGAGTTGATAACGCCCTAAGCGAAAGCACACCATGGCCACTGCCGTCACCAGCACCACATCCTCCGCAGCCAATAGCGCCGCGGCCAAGACTGCCAAGACGCTCAACGACGCGGCCACGCCCGACCGCTTCCTCAAGCTGCTGGTGGCGCAGATGCAAAACCAAGACCCGCTCAACCCGCTGGACAACGCACAGGTCACCAGCCAGATGGCGCAGATCAGCACCGTCGCGGGCATCGAGAAGATGAACACCAGCATCGGCGCCATGAGTGCGAGCTTCGCGCAGATGCAGCAGTTGACGGGTGCTTCACTGGTGGGGCGCGAGGTGCTCGTCAGTGGCGACCTGCTGAAGCTGGACGCTGCGGGCAAGGGCGGCGGTGGTTATGAGCTCGCGCAGACGGCAGAGGCAGTGACGGTCGACGTCTTGTCGACCACAGGCACGGTGCTCGACACCATCGAGCTCGGCCCACAAAGCGCCGGTCGCCACAGCTTCGACTGGACGATCAAGGCCGGCGTGAACCCGGCCAGCGTGGCGGCGTTTCGGGTCAACGCGCAGTACGGCGACCAGGCTGTGCAGGCCGACCCGCTGATGCGCGACAAAGTCAAGGCCTTGCTCATGGGCGGCTCGCAGCTGCAGCTTGAGCTGGCGACACTGGGCAACGTGAACTACGCCGACATCAAAGCTTTTCAATGACTCCCCCATTTTCCCCACTGAGGTGACCACACCATGAGTTTCCAACAAGGCCTTTCCGGATTGAATGCCACCTCGAAGAGTCTCGAGGTCATCGGCAACAACATCGCCAACGCCAACACCATTGGCGCCAAGGCTTCGCGCGCCGAGTTCTCGAACATGATCGCAGCGTCGCTCAACGGCACCGGCGCGATCGGCGCGGGTATCGGCGTGCAAATGCAGTCGGTGGCGCAGCAGTTCACGCAGGGCAACATCAGCACGACGGAAAACACGATGGACCTGGCCATCAACGGCCGCGGCTTCTTCATGTTCTTGCAGCAGGACGGCAAAGAGGTTTACGGCCGCAACGGCCAGTTGAAGCTGGACCGCAACAACTTCGTGGTCAACGGCCAGGGCTCCAAGCTGTTGGCCAAACCCTGGGACGAAAGCGTTGAGCGCGCTGAGGGCGAGCCGCAGCCGGTTCAGGTGCCGCAAGGCGGCGGCAACGCCATCCGCACCGGCGGCGGGCCCGTGCCTTCGCAACGAGGCATCAAGATGACGATGAACTTTGACGCCGGCTCGGACATCGTGGCCGTGGCTGTCCCGCGGGTGAACTTCAACAGCCCAGCGACCTTCAACTTTTCGACCTCGCAGACGGTGTACGACGGCCAGGGCCTGCCGCTGACCGTGAGCTACTTCTTCCAGAAGAACGACATCAACACCTGGAGCGTGTTTGGGGCCATCAACGGCGTGCCCTTCGACCAGGCCAACGGCACGCCCTACGACCCCACCACGGACGACCCGGACCCCTTCATCCAAGTGACCTTCGGCGCCGACGGCCGCCTCACTACCACCTCGGCCACCGAGACCACGCTGACCATCAACGACCCGCGCGTGCCGGCCGACCCGGCCGTGCTCTTTACCGACTTGCCCTTCGAGTTCGGCGACGTGACGCAGTTTGGCGCCGAATTCAGCATCAGCGAAATGAAGCAAGACGGCTATGCCTTCGGCAAGCTCACGGGCATCACCTTCGACGGCGACGGCATCGTCAAGGCGACTTATTCCAACGGCCGCTTCATCAACCTCTTTCAGCTGCAGCTTGCCGACTTTCCCAACGTGCAAGGTTTGAAGCCGCTGGGCGGCAACGTCTGGGAGTCGAGCTTCGAATCGGGCCCGAAGGTCGTCAACGCGCCGGGTACGAACTCGGCCGGCACGGTGCAGTCGGGTGCGCTGGAGGAAAGCAACATCGACCTCACGGCCGAGCTGGTCAACATGATCACCGCGCAGCGCATCTACCAGGCCAACGCGCAGACCATCAAGACGGTCGACCAGATCATGCAGACCTTGGTCAACCTGCGCTAACGCCTTAAACGCACTGACGCCGCCGAGCACGCACGATCATGGACCGCCTCATCTACCTCTCGATGTCCGGCGCCAAGGCGTCGATGCAGCGCCAGGACGTGCTTACGCACAACCTGGCCAACGCCTCGACCAATGGCTTTCGCGCCGAGATGGCGGCGTTCCGCTCAGTGCCCATTCAGGGCGACGGCGCCACCACGCGCGCCTTCGCGCTCGAATCGACCCTGGGCTACGACCCGCAAAGCGGCCCGGTGGCACCGACCGGCAACCCGCTGGACGTGGCCATGAAAGGCAACGCCTGGCTCGCCGTGCAGGCACTCGATGGCACTGAGGCCTACACGCGCGCGGGCGCTTTGCAAGTCAACGCTGAAGGTTTGATCGTCACCAGCGCGGGCTTGCCCGTGCTGGGTGACGGCGGCCCCATCACTTTGCCTGCGGGCGCGGCACCCGAAGTGGCCAGCGACGGCACCATCACCGCCAAGGTCGGCAACGCGCGGCCACAGGTGGTGGGGCGCTTGAAGATGGTCACCCCCGAGGCTGCGATGACCCGCGGCACCGACGGCCTGTTCCGTGCCGGTGACGGCGAGCTGCCGGCCGACGCCAGCGCGAGGCTGCAAAGCGGCGCGCTGGAAGGCTCGAACGTGAGCCCCGTCGAGACCATGGTCGCCATGATCGCAGCGGCGCGGCAGTTCGAACATCAGATGAAGATGCTGCAAGGCGCTGAGCAGCGTGAGCAGGCGGCGTCGAAGTTGCTCGGGCCGATGGGCGGTTAAGCCATACGCCCTTGCGCTTCTGGGGACGCAAACAAGGCTGGGTTCCACCCCGTTATTCAAGGGTCGCAACCCTCAAGTTCCGCCGAAGATGCCCTCCAGGACCAGCCGCCGGGAGTGCGCAAGATGATTCGCTCGTTATGGGTCGCCAAGACCGGAATGGAAGGCCAGCAGACCAAGCTGGACACCATCTCCAACAACCTGGCCAACGTCGCCACCAACGGCTTCAAGCGTGGTGGTGTGCTGTTTGAAGACCTGATGTACCAGAACATGCGCCCGGCAGGTGCCGCCACCTCCGAGCAAAGCCAGCTACCCACGGGTTTGCAGTTGGGCCTGGGCACACGCGTGGCGGCGGCCACGCGCAACTTCAGCCAGGGCACGCTGCAGCAGTCCACCGGCACGCTGGACATCGCGATCAAAGGCAGCGGCTTCTTCCAAGTTCAGATGCCCGACGGCACCACCGGCTACACACGCGACGGTGCCTTCCAGACCGACGCCACAGGCGCGCTCGTCACGGCCGCCGGTTACCACGTCAGCCCCGGCATCACGATCCCGGCCAACGCGCTGGCGGTGTCGATTGCCAACGACGGCACCGTCAACATCACCTTGCAAGGACAGGCCGCGCCGGTCTCGGTGGGGCAGATTCAGCTCGCCAACTTCGTCAACCCGGCTGGCCTCGACCCACGCGGGCAGAACCTTTATGCCGAGACCGCCTCGTCGGGCACGCCGCAAGCCGGCGCGCCGGGCGCCAATGGCCTGGGCGCGTTGCAGCAAGGCTTCCTCGAAGGCAGCAACGTCAACGTGGTGGAGGAGCTGGTGGCCATGATCGCCACCCAGCGCGCCTATGAGCTGAACTCCAAAGCCATCCAGACCTCAGACCAGATGCTGCAACGCCTGGGGCAACTCTGATGCGCGTACTCTTTGCGTTAGCAGCCCTGGCGCTGCTCGCCTTGACCAGCGGTTGCGCCTACGTCTACCCGCGTGTGCAGATCGAAGATGCGGCCCCGCCCCGCCTCACGTCGACCGCGCCGGTGGTGCAAGTCAACGGCTCGGTGTTCCAGTCCGCCAGCTACCGGCCGCTCTTCGAAGACCACCGTGCGCGCGTGGTCGGCGATACGCTCTTGGTCAGCATCATCGAGAAGGTCAGCGCCACGCAAAAGTCCACCAGCTCGGTGGACAAGAGCGGCAGCGTCGACGCTTCGTTCAAGGCCTTGCCGGGCGTGAAGGCGAACTCCTTTGGCGCCGGCCGTGCGGCGGCCACGGGCAGTGCGGCCAACAGCTTCGAGGGCAAGGGCACGACCGAGAACAGCAACGACTTCAGCGGCACCATCACGGTGGTGGTGAAGGACGTGATGCCCAACGGCCACCTCATCATCGCCGGCGAGAAGCAGATCGGCGTGAACTACAACGTCGACACGCTGCGCTTCACCGGCCAGGTCGACCCGCGTGCCATCCAGCCCGGCAACACCGTGCAAAGCGCGCAGATCGCTAACGTTCGACTCGAACAGCGTGGCCGCGGCCAGCAGTCCGAGGCGCAGGCCATGGGTTGGCTCTCACGCGTGTTCCTCAGCATCTTGCCAATCTGACCATGACACACGCATCCGATCGACGCATGCGCCTGCTCGTGGCCCTGGCGTTCTTCATCGCCAGCGCCGCCGTTTGGTGGCCGGCGCCGGCGCAAGCCAAGCGCCTCAAAGAAATCGCCTCGGTGCAAGGCGTGCGCAGCAACCAACTCGTAGGCTACGGCCTGGTGGTGGGCCTGGACGGCAGCGGCGACCAGACCACGCAAGCCCCCTTCACGGCGCAGAGCTTGAACGCCATGCTGCAGCAGATGGGCGTGACGATTCCGCCGGGCACCAACATGCAGCTGAAGAACATCGCGGCCGTGCTCGTCACGACCTCGCTGCCAGCCTTCGCCCAGCCGGGCCAGTCGGTGGACGTGAACGTCAGCTCGGTGGGCAACGCCAAGAGCCTGCGCGGTGGCACGCTCATCGCCACGCCGCTCAAAGGTGCCGACGGTCAGATCTATGCGCTGGCGCAGGGCAACCTCATCGTCGGCGGCGCGGGCGCGTCGGCCGGTGGCTCCAAGGTGCAGATCAACCACCTCTCGGCCGGGCGCATTCCTGACGGCGCGACCGTCGAGCGCGCGGTGCCGACGCCGCTTCAAAACGGCGACAGCATCCAGCTCGACCTGAACGCCGCCGACTACAACACCGCGCGCGTGGTGGCGCGGGTCATAAACGAGGCCAAGGGCGCGGGCACCGCGACCGCAATTGACGGCCGCGTCATCCGCGTGCGTGCGCCCTCGGGCGACGAGCGCATCGGCTTCCTGGCCGACATCGAGAACCTGGCCATCGAGCTGGCGATACCCGCCGCGCGCATCGTGCTCAACGCGCGCACCGGCTCGGTGGTCTTCAACGAGGCGGTGACGCTGGGGCCTTGCGCGGTGGCGCACGGCAGCCTGGCGGTGACCATCAGCACCACCCCCGTGGTGAGCCAGCCCAATGCGTTTTCCAAAGGCGAAACGGTGGCTGGTGAGAAGAGCGACATCACCATCACGCAGCAGCCCGGCGCGCTGGTGGTGATGCCCGCCGGCACCAAGCTGGCCGATGTCGTCAAAGCACTCAACACCCTGGGCGCGACGCCGCAAGACTTGCTGGCCATCTTGCAGGCGATGAAGAGCGCGGGCGCGCTGCACGCAGAGATCGAGGTCATCTGATGGCGGCGATGTCCACACCTCGGCTGTCGTCGACCGCGATGCCGAGCGCCACGTCAAGCGGGTGGGCGATTGACTCGCGCGCGATCGACGGCCTGCGCGGCCGTGCCGCCAGCGACCCCAAAGGCGCCGTCAAAGAAGTCGCCAAGCAGTTCGAAGCGCTCTTCATGAGCGAGCTTTTGAAAAGCATGCGCGCCACCACCATGAGCACCGGCGCGCTGGACAACGAAGGCAGCAAGCTCGGCACCGAGATGCTCGACGCGCAACTGGCGCAGAAGATGACCGGGCTGCCGGGTGGTTTGTCGCAAGCGATCGAGCGCCAACTCGCGCGCCAGATGGGCCTCAGCCCAGGGCCGATACCCAAGGCGACCTCCGCCAACACCAGCCTGCTGCCACTCGATCGCATCGGCAAGCCGACAGCCATTCCACAGACCGGCGCCGCGCACTTTGTCGGCCAGCACACGCTTGCCGCGCAAGAGGCCGAGACGCGCACCGGCATTCCGGCGGCCTTTATGATTTCGCAGGCCGCGCTGGAAACCGGCTGGGGCCGCAAAGAGATTCGCCATAGCGACGGCACGCCGGCGTTCAACCTCTTCGGCGTCAAAGCCGGCGCGAACTGGAAGGGCGCGGTGGCTGAAGTGGCCACCACCGAATACATCGACGGCAAGCCGCACAAGGTGATGGCCAAGTTCCGCGCTTATGGCAGCTACGCCGAATCGTTTTCCGACTACGCGCGGCTGATGAGCGAGAGCCCGCGCTACGGGCGTGTGGCCGCCAGCAGCGGCGACGCCAGCGGCTTTGCCAAGAGCTTGCAGCGGGCGGGCTACGCCACCGACCCGGCGTATGCCGAGAAGCTCACCCGCGTCATCAACACCACCTTGCGCCTGCAGCGCACGTTGGTGTGACCGAATTCGATCCAAGGAGCCACCATGGGTGCATCCGCATTGATGGCCGTCGGTATCAAGTCGATGGCCGCCGCCTACGCCTCGCTGCAGACGACCAGCCACAACATCGCCAACGCGCATGTCAAAGGTTATTCGCGCCAGACGGCACAGCTCTCCACCGCCGAAGGCCAGTTCACGGGCGCAGGTTTTTTCGGCAAGGGGGTGGACGTTACGACGGTGCGCCGCGCGCACAGCGCCTTCCTGACGCGCGAGTCCAACGCGGCCAATTCGGTGGCGGCGATGGACGCCTCGCGCCTGTCGATGCTGGAACGCCTGGAGCTGCTGTACCAACCCGGCGAGCGTGGCCTGGGCTACGCCGCGGGGCAGTTTCTCAATGCCATGACCGACTTGGCCAGCCGCCCGGCCGACAGCTCGACGCGTGAAGTCGTGTTGGCGCGTGGCCAGGAGATGGCCGCGCGTTTCAGCGACGTGGGCCGCCAGCTCAATGCGATGCAACGCAACCTCACGGCCGACTTGCGCAGCCAGGTCAGCGAGGTCAACCAGCTGGCCATCAACATCGCGCAGGCCAACGACCGCATCGCTGCAGTCAGCGGGCTGGGCCAGCCGCCCAACGACCTGCTCGACGAGCGCGACCGCCTCATCGCCCGGCTCAACACCATCGTGCAGGTGAGCACGGTGGCGGCGCAGGACGGCTCCATTTCGGTCTTCATCGGCGGCGGCCAGCGGCTGGTGCTGGCCAACGAGGCGAGCGCGCTGTCGGTGCTGCAAGACCCGAACGACGCCACGCGCTCGGCCGTGGGTTACAGCAAGGACGGTCTGATTCGCAGCATCGACGCCCAGACCCTGGGCGGCGGCGCCATCGTCGGGCTGCTGCGCTTTCAGAACAACGACCTCATCGACGCGCA
Organism: Rubrivivax sp.; assembly: GCA_031373055.1. Classification (GTDB taxonomy): domain Bacteria; phylum Pseudomonadota; class Gammaproteobacteria; order Burkholderiales; family Burkholderiaceae_C; genus Rubrivivax. Next base: position 11,186 of record JANMMH010000319.1, read on the forward strand.
CAACTTGAGCGGGCGCATTGCCACGGCCGTGGCGGGGGCGGTCAATGCGCAGCAGCAGTTGGGCGTGAACCTGTACCAGCCTTTCGGCTCGGTGCCGACGCAGCCGATCTTCAGCGTCGGGCCGCCACGGGTGGTGCCGCACTCGGCCAACCTCACCGATGTCAGCGGCGCCTTCGTCGGTGATGTCGCGCTGACGGTGGTCGGCCCGGCGGCACTCAAGGCCAGCGACTACCGGCTGCAAGCCGACCCCGGCGGCGCGCCGGGCGTCTACCAGGTCACGCGGCTGGACGACGGCAACGTGCGCAGCATCGTCAGCGGCGATGTGGTCGACGGCGTGCGCATCGACATCCTCTCGCCCCCCGCGCCGGGCGACTTCTTCCTGCTGCAACCGGTGTCGCAAGCGGCCGCCGGCATGAAGCTGCTGTTGACCGATGTGCGTGACCTCGCCGCCGCCTCGCCGTTGGTGGCCACGGCCGTGCCTACGGCCACGGGCACGGTGGGCATCGACTCTTTGCGCATGCTGACGCCGCCACCCTATCCGGACCACAGCGTCAACATCACCTTCACCGACGACGCCGGCAACTACCAGTGGAGCCTGCTCGACGCCAGCGGCGCGGTGGTCAGCACGGCCACGGGCACGTGGCAGGCGGGCAGCGCAATCCCCACGCCGCCGACCGACATGAACGGCTTTTCGCTGCTGCTGCTGGGTGTGCCGCGCCTGGGCGACCAGATCGACGTGAAGCCCGCCGACGCCACCAACTTCGTGCAGAACAACGGCAACGCGGTGGCGCTGGCCTCGTTGCGCGACGGGCTCATCGTCGACGGCGCGACCGCCACCGACGCCTACGCCGCGGCCATGGCCGACATCGGCGTGCGTGTGCAGGGCGGGCGCTCGACGGCGACCATCACCGCGTCGATGGCCGAGCAGGCCGA
>JANMMH010000059.1:0-8098 GCA_031373055.1 Rubrivivax sp.
TCCCCCATGGTTCGATTTCAATGCCCCCAGTGCGCAGGCGCTGTTTATTTCGACAACACACTGTGCGTGGCCTGCGGCGCGAGCATTGGCTTCGCCCAAGACGGCATGGCCATGCGAACGGTGGGCGTCGACTGGCAGCCCTGTCGCAACCGGCAAGACTTCGGTGTCTGTACCTGGCTCGTTCGCAGCGCTGGCACCGGTCAATATTGCTTGGCCTGCACGCTGACCAGCACCATTCCTGATTTGAGCGAGTCTGAAAACCACCGGCGTTGGGCCTGCATCGAAGCGGCCAAACGGCGCCTGGTGTACGGCTGCCTGGCGCTGGGCATCCCCGTGCGGCCCAAGCAAGATGCGGGCGACCGTGAAGGTCTGGAGTTCCGCTGGCTGCTGCCCACCGCCGAGGCCCCGGTGCTGACGGGCCACCAAGAAGGTGTCGTCACCGTCAACCTGGCTGAGGCCGACGACGACTACCGCGAGGCTGCGCGTGTGCAGCTGGGCGAGCCCGCGCGCACGCTGCTGGGCCATCTGCGCCACGAGTTGGCGCATCACCTCTATGAACGCTTTGTGCCTGGCAGCTCGCACGAACCTGGCTTGGTCGAGCTCTTTGGCGCCAGCCCACCCGACTACGGACTGGCACTTCAGGAGCACTACCGCACAGGCCCGCCAGCGGACTGGTCTGAACGCTACATCAGCGCCTACGCCAGTGCGCATCCCAGCGAAGACTGGGCCGAGACCTGCGCGCACTACCTGTTGATTGCCGACGCCGTGGAGACGGCCACCGCGTGGGGCTTGGGCCTACAAAGTGAGGGCACCGCGCCGACACTGACCACGGGCGCCGACATGCGCTCGCTCGTATTCGATGGCTGGCTGCCGGTGGCGCGTTTCCTCAACGTCATGGCACGCGGGCTGGGCCTGCATGACAGCTACCCGTACGTGATCAACGATCTGGTGGCGCAGAAACTCGAGTTCGTCGCCACCGTGCTGCGCGCAAGAGCTGTCTGACGCGCTGCGGTGGCCGCCTGGCGCCGACTACATCGTCGCCCCGAGGACCCACGGCACAAACTCGTTCTGCCCGTAGCCATGCACCTCACTCTTGGTGCGCTCGCCCGAGGCGGTGGCCAGCATCTGGCGAAAGATGCGCTCACCGACTTCGTCAACACTGGCCGTGCCGTCGATGATGTCGCCGCAGTTGATGTCGATGTCGTCTTCTTGCTTGCGCCACAGCTCCGAGTTGGTCGACAGCTTGAGCGAAGGTGAGGGCGCGCAGCCATAGGCCGAGCCGCGGCCGGTGGTGAAGCAGATGAGGTTGGCGCCGCCGGCGACCTGGCCGGTGGCGGAGACGGGGTCGTAACCGGGCGTGTCCATGTAGACAAAGCCCTTGGCCTTGACGGTCTGCGCGTACTCGTAAACGTCCACCAGATTCGTGGTGCCGCCTTTGGCGATGGCGCCAAGCGACTTTTCCAGGATCGTCGTCAAACCGCCGGCCTTGTTGCCCGCCGAGGGGTTGTTGTCCATCGAGCCGTGCGTTTCTTCGACATGGCGCTCCCACCAGCGGATGCGCGTCAGTAGCTTGTTAGCGACTTCGGCGCTGACCGCGCGGCGTGTCAGCAGGTGCTCGCCGCCGTAGATCTCGGGCGTCTCCGACAGGATGGCGGTGCCGCCGTGGCGCACCAGGCGGTCCACCGCCGCGCCGAGCGCCGGGTTGGCGCTGATGCCCGAGTAGCCGTCAGAGCCGCCACATTGCAGGCCCACGGTGATGTGGCTGGCGCTCACCGCTTGGCGCTGCACCTTGTTGGCCTCTTCGAGCATCCATTGCACGAGCTCGACGCCATGCGCCACCGTCTTTCTGGTGCCGCCTGTGTCCTGGATGTTGAAGCTGTGCAGCGCGCGGCCCGTGCTCAGGCCCTCTTGCTCGAGCAGGCCGCCGATCTGGTTCGTCTCGCAGCCCAGGCCGACCACCAGCACGGCGGCGAAGTTCGGGTGGCGCGCGTAGCCGCCCAGGGTGCGGCGCAGCAGCTGTAAAGGTTCGCCGTCGCTGGCCGTGGCACAGCCGGCGCCGTGGGTGAGAGCCACCACACCATCGACGTTAGGAAAAGCGGCCAAGGCTTCGGGGTGGATGTCGCGGCGGAAGTGGTCGGCGATGGCGCGCGCCACGGTGGCCGAGCAGTTCACCGAGGTCAGCACGCCGATGTAGTTGCGTGTGGCGATGCGGCCGTCGGCGCGCACGAGGCCCTGGAAGGTGGCCGGTGCATCGACAAACGCAGTGGGCTGCATGTCGGCGCCAAACGCGTGTTCACGTGCGAAGTGCGAAAACTCCAGGTTGTGGCTGTGCACATGCTGGCCGGGCGCGATGGCGACCTTGGCCACGCCGATGACTTGGTTGTAGCGCCGCACCGGCGCGCCGGCCGCGATAGCGCGCACGGCGATCTTGTGGCCCGGCGGCACCAGGCCGCTGATGGTGACGCCTTCGCGCTCAATGCGTGTGCCGCCCAGCAGCTGCTGGCGCGCGATGACGACGTCGTCAGCCGGGTGAATGCGGATGGTGGGCGGGGCGCTCATCGGGTCAGCCGTCGATCACCGCCGGATCCCAGGCAAACACGCGCTGCTGCTGCGTGCCCAGCCCTTCGATCGTTAGCTTCATGGTGTCCCCCGCCTTCAAATACACGGGGCTGGGCTTCATGCCCATGCCCACGCCGGGCGGCGTGCCGGTGGCGATGAGGTCACCCGGGTACAGCGTCATGAAGCGGCTGACGTAACTCACGATGTGCGCGGCGCTGAAGATCATCGTCTTCGTGCTGCCTCTTTGGCGCCGCTCGCCATTGACGTCGAGCTGCATGGCCAGGTTTTGCGGGTCGCTGATATCGTCGGTGGTCACGAGCCAGGGGCCGACGGGCCCGAAGGTGTCGCAGCCTTTGCCCTTGTCCCAGGTGCCGCCGCGCTCGATCTGGTACTCACGCTCGCTCACGTCGTTGACGACGCAGTAGCCGGCGACATAACTCAGCGCGTCGGCCTCGGACACATAACGAGCCTTGCTGCCAATGACGATGCCGAGCTCGATCTCCCAGTCGCCTTTGACCGAACCCTGCGGCAGCACCACGTCGTCGTCGGGCCCCACGCGCGCGCTGATGGGCTTCATAAAGAGGATGGGCTCTTTGGGGATGGCCAGCCCCGACTCGGCGGCGTGGTCGGCGTAGTTCAAGCCGATGCACAAGAACTTTTCGCAGCCGCTCCATGGGGCGCCGATGCGGCCCGGGTTGTTGACGACGGGCAGCGTGGCCGTGTCGATGGCGCGCAGCCGCGCCAGGCTTGCGGGCGACAGCGCAGCGGCGTCGATGTCGGCCAGCACGCCCGACAAATCACGCACCTGGCCTTGTGCGTCAAGCAGCGCCGGGCGTTCTGCGCCACGGGCGCCGAGTCTCATCAACTTCATGGTTAGTGTTTCCTTGGGTGGTTGGTGTTTGAACGAGCGCTAGAGCGACCAGCCGCCATCGATGACATGCGTGGCGCCGGTGGTGAAGGCGGATTCGTCACTGGCCAGGTACACGGCGAGTGCGGCAATTTCGTCGACACGGCCCAGGCGACCCATGGGCTGGCGCGCGACGAACGCGGCTTCCACTTGGGCCAGCGTCTGGCCGCTGCTTTGCGCTTGCGCGTCAATGCGTTCGCGCAGCGACGGCGACTCCACCGTGCCGGGGCAGATGGCGTTGCAGCGGATGCCGCGTCCTACGAAGTCGGCCGCCACCGATTTCGTCAGCCCGATCACTGCCGCTTTGGTGGTGGCGTACACGAAGCGGTTGGGCACGCCTTTGATGCTCGACGCCGCCGAGGCCACGTTGATGACGGAGCCGCCGCCAGCCGCCAGCATGCCCGGCAGCAGCGCCTGGATCAGCCGGAACATCGAGCGCACGTTGAGCGTGAAGGCGAAGTCCCAGTCGGCTTCGGTGGCTTCCATCACGCTGCCTGCGTGCACGAAGCCGGCACCGTTGAAGAGCACGTCGACACGGCCCATCCGCGCGGGCAAAGCGGCGATGGCGGCCGCGTCGGTGACGTCCAGGCGCAGCGTGCTGATGCCAGCTACCCCGCTCAGGTCGGCCAATAGCGAGTCGTTGATGTCGGTGGCGATGACGCGCGCGCCTTCGCGTGCAAAGGCCAACGCGGTGGCGCGGCCGATGCCCTGGCCGGCGGCGGTGACGAGGGCGGTTTTGCCAGCGAGTCGGGTACTCATGATGTCAACTGACTTTCGTTGTTAGGCGGCCGACGCCACCAGCTGCACTTTGGTGCTGCGGCTGCGGTCCAGCGCCAGCTCAAAGGCTTCGACGGCGCGGCTCAGTGGCAGTTGCGCGCTGATGAGCGGGCGCACATCAACGCGGCGCGAGCGCAGGGCTTGCACGGCCCAGTCGAAGGCCAATGCGGCGCGGAAGGCGCCGACGTAATCGAGCTCGCGGCTCATGATGTTGTTGGCCGGGAACATGACACCTTCACCGGGCAGCGTGCCCACCTGCACGATGCGTCCGCCGCGGCGCGTGGCGTGCAGGCAGGTGGCCAGCGCGGCGGGGCTGCCGGCGGCTTCGAGCGCCGCGTCGGCGATGTCGGCAAGCTCGGCGGCGGCGACTTGGTCGCTGCGGATGACGCGGTCGGCGCCGACTTGTGTGGCCACCGCCAAGGGCCGCTCGGCGATGTCGCAGACGATGACTTCGGCCGCACCAGCCAGGCGCGCCGCCAGCACGCTCATGCAGCCAATGGTGCCGCCGCCGGTGATGAGCACGGTCTTGCCCAGCAGGCTGCCGGCGCGGTGCACCGCATGCAGGCCGATCGACAAAGGCTCGGCGCAGGCGATCTCACCCAGGCTGATGTCCTCATGAATGTGGGTGAGCTGTGCCTCGCCCATCACGAAACGTTCGCGGAACATGCCTTGCACATGGGGGTAGACGCTGGCGCTGCCCAGAAAGCGCATGTGTCGGCACAGGTTCAGACGCCCCGCGCGGCAGTAGTCGCACTGGCCGCAGGCGTGTGAAGGGTTGATGGCCACCTTCTGCCCCGGCTGCACGCGCGTGACGCCGCTGCCGATGCGCTCGACCACGCCCGAAACCTCATGCCCAGGCACCAGGGGCTCGCGCAACATGAAGTTGCCGACTCGCGCGTGCTGGAAGTAGTGCAGGTCCGAGCCGCAGATGCCGCCGGCGCCCAGGCGCATCTCAACCTCATGCGGCGCGAGCTCGACCTTTGGCGCTTCTTCGACGCGCAAATCACGCGCGCCATGGATGGTGCAAACGAGGGACATGGGGGCTCCTGGCGGGGTTGCGACAGCGCAAAAACATTGTGGCATGTGGGCTTGCATGGGTGTCCCATGTCACGTGCAGCCTCCTAGAATCTTCCGCCATACGATGGATGCCAGCGTTCACACGGAGTTGCCGCACTCAGAGCGGCGTCAAGGGTCGCGCCATGGCCCCGGTTGGCTCGGTGGCGTCGGCGCCTTGCTGGTGCTCACGGTGCTCGTGGTCGGCGGCTTGCAGTGGCGCCAGCTGGTCTTGCTGTCGCGCGCGGTGGTGGATGAGGGTGGGGCCTGGGTCTCGCTGGCGCACCGCAGTGAAGCGGCTTATTTGCGTGTCTACGAAGTCTGGCCGCGTGAAGCCTCGTCAGCGACACCGCTCGCCGCGCGGCAGCACGATGAGTTGTCGCTTCGCTGGCGCGAGTTCATCGACTGCACCAAGGCCTTGCGCGAGCGTGCCAAGGCGGGCGACACCCCGGCGGTGGCGGAAGTCGATGCGGCACTCTCGCGAGCGGAGTACTTGATCGCGCAACTGGGCCCGCAACTCGACTCGCCGCTGGCGCGACCCTTGATGCTGAGCCCCGAGTTCGACCGCCTGGGCGATGCCATGCAGGCGATGTCCAAGCGCGCGGGTGACCTGGTCGAGGCACAGCGTGAACAGCGCCGCCAGGCGGTGGCACAACACAACCGCATCGGCTTCGTGCTGACGCTCTTCTTGATGTTGCTGACGCTGGCCTTTGCCATCATCGCCTTGCGCCAGCTGCGCCGCCTGGACCAGCGGCGTGAAGTGCTGGAAGAGCTGACCACCTCGCTGCGTGAATCCCGGCGCGAGGCCGAAGCCGCGAGTGCCGCCAAGAGCGTGTTTCTGGCCAACATGAGCCACGAGTTGCGCACGCCCTTCCAGGGGCTGCTGGGCATGCTGTCGCTGTTGCGTGAGACGGGGCTGGCGCCGCGCCAGATGGACTACCTGCGCACCGCCACCGAGTCGGCGGACCATCTCTTGCAGATCCTCAATGACATCCTGGATATGTCGCAGCTGGAGTCGGGGCGCATGACGCTGGCGCCTGTGGACGTGGAGCTGCGCACGCTCTTGCGCGATGTCGAGGCGCTGATGCGCCCGCAGGCAATGCGCAAGAACCTGGCACTGCACATCGACGCCGACCCGGCCGTGCCCGAGCGCGTGGAGCTCGATCCGACACGTGTGAAGCAGGTGCTCTTCAACCTGCTGGCCAACGCCATCAAGTTTTCCGAGCGCGGTGCGGTGGTGCTGGACGTGCGGGTGGATCGCAGTGTGGCGCCAGCGCGGCTCGTGTTTATCGTCACCGACACCGGCATCGGTATGGACAAGGCCACTTTGGCAGGCTTGTTCAGGCGCTTTTCGCAAGGCGACAACTCGCGCTCGCGGCGCTATGGCGGCACGGGCCTGGGCCTGGAGATTTCACGCAACCTGGCGCGTTTGATGGACGGTGACATCGAGGTGCGCAGCCGCCCCGGCGAAGGCAGCGCCTTCACCTTCCACATGCCCATGCGCATGGCTGCGGCGGTGGCCCATGTGGCGCAGCCGCAGGGCGGCGGCGTGCCAGGGGACGCCACGGCGCTGAGCGTGCTGGTGGCTGAAGACCACCCGGTGAATCGCGCCTACCTGGCCGCCGTGCTGGACAGTCTGGGCCATCGCACGTTCTTTGCGGCCGATGGTGAAGAGGCCGTGAGCGCGGCAAGCCAGCGCCGCTTCGACATCGTCTTGATGGACTTGCACATGCCGCGCATGGACGGCATCAACGCCACCAGGATCATCCGCGCCTTGGCCGACCCCGCACTGGCCACCGTGCCGATCGTGGCGCTCACCGCCGACGCGTTCCCCGAGACGCGCCAGCGCTGCATGCTCGCGGGCATGAACGACTTCCTGACCAAGCCCATCAGCGCCCAGGCGCTCGCCGCCACCATGCGCCGGCTCTTTGGTGGTGGTGCGGGCGCCGTGCACGCGGGTGGGTCCGGGCAGGGTGAAGCCCTGCCCACACGACACCACCGCGTGGACAGCTTGCTGCTACCCGTGGGCGCCGCCGTGCTCGACCAGGCCACGCTCAACACCGCCTTGCAGTCGATGTCGCGCGAGCGCCTGAGCTCGCTGCTGGTGGCGTTTCTCGATGAAGCGCCGGCCACGCTGGCGCGATTGCGCGCGGCCGTACGCGACGGCCAGCCGTTGGACCTGCGTGTCAACGCCCATGCCGCGCGTGGTGCTGCGTTGAACCTGGGTTTGGCGGCCCTCGCAGCCACGGCCGAAGCGCTGCGTGAGGGGGCGTCGCACCTGCCCGCGCACGAGATCGCGCTCTTGGTCAAACGTTTTGAGGACCAGCTCCTTGCGAGTGCTGAGGCACTGAAGCGCTTGGACCTGCTGCCGCAGCGCGACGTCACACGATGATGGGTTCAGGCTCCAGCCGAATGCCAAAGCGCCCGTAGACGCTTTCCTGAATGGCGCGCGCCAGCGTCACCACCTCGGCGCCACTGGCGCCACCACGGTTCACCAGCACCAGGGCTTGCCGCTCGTAAACGCCGGCGCGGCCGACCGTCTTGCCCTTCCAGCCGCAAGCGTCGATGAGCCAGCCGGCCGCGAGCTTGACGTTGCCGTCGGGCATCGGGTAATGCACGATTTCAGGGTCGCGGCCAATGATGTCGCGACACTGCTCGGGGCTGACCACGGGGTTCTTGAAGAAGCTGCCGGCGTTGCCAATCACCCGCGGGTCGGGCAGCTTGTTGCGGCGAATGCTGCACACCCAATCGAAGACTTGGCGCGCGCTGGGGTGTCGAATGCCGGTCTCGGCAATCTTGCGC
>JANMMH010000116.1:0-12439 GCA_031373055.1 Rubrivivax sp.
TAGGTCCTAATACCCGCTCCGGAAGGCCTTTCACTCTGGCTGGGTCGCGCACGAACACGGGACGAAGTGCGGATGGCTTCAATGCAACCGACCGACCCGGCGGCTTTGCGTTCCAGTTTTGCAGCGGGCCCTGTGACCGCACGTTCTAATCGGTGTATACAGACGCTGACCCCATTTATCCACAACGGCGAATTCCTGGACATCAGGACGTCAGGACATCGCACAGGGGGTACCACACCGCATGGTCACCCGGAAACCGCGCAAGTATTTAAGCGCGGTTTCTCGTGCATCCCCCCTGTCGCACCCCCTTTCCAACGTCCCAACGTCCTGACGTCCACCGGAACGGTTGGCTGATGTTGCCCAGTTGAGCACCCTGCACCCCTTTCCCGAATAGCAGCACGGGTGTATACGGATATGAGCATGTACGGTCGCTAATGGCGGTGCATGTTCATAGCTATGCATACAAGGCAGATACCACTCCTTCGGACCCACCGGAGGAGTTGGGGACTCACCTTGCGTGAACTCGCGATCCTTCTCGGATACAAGAGTGCCGCGCACGTGAGTCGCCTCGAACGCGGAAAGCGCAGTCCGAAAACCGAGACTGCGCTTTCCTGCACCGTGTTATTCGGTGCGCCCCTCTCCGAACTGTTCCCGGAGCTCATGAACGAAATCGACAAGCGAATCCGTAGACGAGCGATGCGGCTTCGAAAAGGGTTAGAAAACCCTATCACAGCGGCAGAAGTCCGCAAGCGAGAGCTCCTGGACAGGGCATTGCGCGGCCCAAATCTGGCCGATAGTCAAAAGCCTCTATGAGGCGGCGCGACGACCGTCGCGTCCTCGCCCTCTACCCCACGACACGCGGCTTTGGCTTTGCGCTCTTTGACGCGAAGGAGCGCCTTATCGACTGGGGTGTGACCGGCATTCGAGAGTCAGAGAAAAACGGGCCGACTCTCCGTGCGATTGAACTGCTTATCGACCGACTCGAACCAACCACGATCGTGTACGAGGACACGAGGTCGATCGACTCACGCCGCCACGCACGTATCCGCGTCCTCCTCCACGAGCTCTATGCACGCGCGAACCTGCGGCGCATCAAGGTGTACCGCTTCACGCGGTCAACCATTCGCCACTACTTCGGCATCCGCACGAAACGTGAGCTCGCCGTGATGATCGCGAGTGCATTCCCCGAGCTCGCGCCACGGCTTCCGCCCAAACGGAAGCCGTGGATGAGTGAAGACGCACGACAGAGCCTTTTTGACGCCGTCGCCCTCGGTATCGTGTGCTGTGCGGCACTCGACTGCGGGCCAGACGGAAATCCACACCTGCCGACATAGCTCGGCACCCATAGCGAAACGGAGGTCACCATGAAACCACACGAAGCGCACAAACGGGTCGGCATCTGGATACGGGTGTCAACCGAAGATCAGGTGCGGGGCGAAAGCCCCGAGCACCACGAACGACGTGCTCGCCTTTACGCAGAAGCGAAGGGGTGGGACGTGATCGAGGTCTACCGCCTCGATGCGATGTCGGGGAAGACGGTGAAGGAGTACCCGGAAACGAAACGCATGCGTGCTGACGTGAAGCGTGGCCACATCACGGGCCTTATCTTCTCAAAGCTCGCACGCTTGGCCAGGAACACGCGAGAACTCCTGGAGTTCGCCGAGTACTTCAGCGAACACCATGCCGACCTAATCTCGCTCGCCGAGTCGATCGACACCAGCACCCCCGCCGGCCGCCTTTTCTACACCATGATCGCCGCAATGGCCGAGTGGGAGCGAGAGGAGATCGCCGACCGCGTCCGCGCATCGGTACCCATCCGCGCAAAGATGGGCAAGCCTCTCGGTGGCGCGGCACCGTACGGGTACGCCTGGACGGAGGGCAAGCTCGTCATCGATCTGAAGGAAGCGCCGGTCAGGAAGCTCATGTATGAGCTCTTCGCAGAAACGGGCAAGGTGAAGGCCGTGGCACGGCTCCTCACCGAGCGCGGGTACCGGACGCGGAACGGTTCGGAGTTCTCGGGCACCACGGTGCGCAGGCTTCTCCAGGACTCGACCGCGAAAGGCATCCGCCGCACGAACTACACGACCTCAAAAGACAACACGAAAGCATGGGAGGTGAAGCCGGAACACGAATGGGTGCACCACGAGGTGACACCGATCGTGACGGACGAACTCTGGGAGGTGGCGAATGCCAACCTGGAGAAGCGCCGCATGACGGGGAAGCGTCCCGCCCGCGCAGCACGACACCTTTTCGCAGGTGTCGTCCACTGCCACTGTGGGAAGAAGATGTATGTGCCCTCGAACAGTCCAAAGTACATCTGCCAGGCGTGCCGGACGAAGATCGCGGCCGACGACCTCGAAGCAATCTTTGCCGAAGAGCTCAAGCGCTTCTTCTCCTCACCCGAGGAGATCAGCGCGGAGCTTCAGGCATCAAACAAGGTGATCACGGAGATGGAGGAACTTCTCCTCACGCTCCAGGCTGAAGCAAAGAAGGTCACGTCCACGATCGACCGGCTCTACGACCTCTACCAAGCTGGTGAGATCGACAAGAAGGCGTTTGGGGAACGGTACGCACCGCTGCTCTTGAGGAAGGAACAGTGCGACGCTGAACTGCCGGCACTTGAGGCAGAGATCGATGTCCTTCGTATCAACGAGATTTCTCACGCAGAAATCGTCACGCAGGCCGAGGACCTCTACTCACGCTGGGCAAGTCTTGCCTTCGAAGCAAGACGACACATCGTCGAAGCAGTTGCCGAGCGGATCGTGGTGGACAAGGACGGCGTGGAGATCACCCTCTACTACGCCCCAACGGGTGGAGGAGGTGGACCGAGCGACGACGAAGACCCTGACGAAGGCGGTATGCCGTCCCCCATCCCCCAAGAACGTGGTAACAAGGGTCCACAACTTCAGGGGTTCATCGCCGCCACGAGCTGAAACTGCGCCGGGTACAGGGCCTGGCGCGCCGCGCGCGATAAGGTGATGTGGCCACTCTCCAGCGGCTCGCGCAAAGCCTCCAGCGCACTGCGTGGGAATTCGGGCAGCTCGTCGAGGAAGAGCACGCCGCCATGGGCGAGCGAAATTTCACCCGGGCGCGGTGGTGAGCCGCCGCCGATCAAGGCTGCCGCGCTGGCACTGTGATGCGGCGCACGCAGCGGCCGCTGGCCGAAATGGGCGTCGTCAAAGCCGATCGACGACAGGCCACGCAGCGCGGCGCTTTCCAGCGCCTGGTCTTCCGCCAGCGCCGGCAATAGGCCGGCCAAGCGCAGCGCCAGCATCGACTTTCCGCTGCCCGGCGGGCCGATGAAGAGCAGACTGTGACCGCCCGCTGCAGCAACTTCGAGCGCGCGCTTGGCACTGGCTTGGCCGCGCACATCGCGCAGGTCCAGGCCGTCGCTGGGCCGCTGCGTGTGCGGCACCGGCAGCACCTGCGCCAGCGGCCGCGCAGCCTCACCAAGCAGCAGCGAGTGCACCACCTGCGCCAGGTTGCTGGCCGTGAGCACCGTCACGCCGCTGACCTGTGCCGCCGCGCGTGCGCTCACTTCGGGCAGCACCAGTGCGCGCGGCAGGCCTTCGCGGCGCAGGGCCAGGGCGAGCGCCAAGGCGCCACGTACGGGCCGCAGCTCGCCCGCCAGCGACAGTTCGCCCGCGAATTCGAAACGCGCCAGTGCCGCCACGTCGATCTCGCCCGCCGCCGCCAGGATGCCCAGCGAGATCGGCAAATCAAAGCGGCCCGACTCCTTGGGCAGATCGGCCGGGGCCAGGTTCACGGTGATGCGCTTGTTGTGCGGGAAGGCGAAGCCGCTTTGCTGCAAGGCGGCACGCACACGCTCTCGCGCCTCTTTGACTTCAGTGTCGGCCAGGCCCACCAAGGTGAAGCTGGGCAGGCCGTTGGCGAGCTGCACTTCCACCTGCACGGGCGGGGCGTGCAGGCCATCGAGTGAACGACTGGCGACGACGGCCAAGGACATGGGCAGCTTTCAACAAGGCCACGGCGGCCCGCCGTGTGGGAAATCAAGGGGCTGCCGGTGATTGTGTGCAGCGCCCCGTTCTTGACCATCCACCAGGGGGGCGAGAACAGCCTGCGGCCATCTCACCCTTTGGGGTGGACTGCCAGGAAGCGCAGCGCACCTCTTCGCACCAAACCTGGGCGAAATTTGCAGGCTCACCATGTCGGTGCGCTTGCGTCCGATAAACGCCACAAATTCGCCGATTTGGGGCGCTGAAGACGTCACCAAAGGTCAATTCGACGGTGGCACAAAAGCTGCTGAACAAGTTGGATACCGCCATCCACCCACTCATCAACGTTCCCGGAGTAACCCACCCATGAATAAGTCGCTTGCCTCCCTGGCCAGCCTTGCAAGCCTGCTGCTGGCCACCCCTTTGGCCGCCTATGCCGCCGACGAAACCCCGGGCGACAGCCCTGCCACGTTCAACGCTGCGCTGACCAGCGACTACCGCTACCGCGGCATTTCGCAAACCCGCACCAAGCCCGCCTTCCAGTTCGGCGCTGACAAGTCCTTCAAGGGCGGCTTCTACGTCGGCGCCTGGGCCTCGACCATCAAGTGGGTGCAGGACGCCGAGGGCGACGCCAACCTGGAGATCGACCTCTACGGCGGCTTCAAGGGCGAGATCGCCAACGACGTGGGCTTTGATGTCGGCGTGCTGCAGTACGTCTACCCGGGCGCCAAGACCACGAAGTGGAACGCCGTCTACAAAGACCCCAACACCACCGAGATCTACGGTGCGGTGACCTCGGGCCCCATCACCGGCAAGATTTCCTACGCGCTGACCAACCTCTTCGGCAACTACGACTTCGCCAAGAAGAAGGACAGCAAGGGCAGCCTGTACTTTGACCTCAGCGCCTCGTTTGACCTTGGCGACGGCCTGCTGCTCGCGCCGCACATCGGCTACCAAAAAGTGGTGGACATCGCCAACGCCTCGTACACCGACTTCTCGGTGTCGATCTCCAAAGACTTCAGCGGCTGGGTGCCTAGCCTGACGCTCTACGGCACCGACGCCGACAAGGGCTTTTACGTGCCCGGTGTGGCCGCCAAGAGCAGCAAGTTCCTGGGCAAGACCGGCCTCGTGGCCGCCATCAAGTTCAACTTCTGAGCTGGAGACACCCTCATGAAAATGGTTACCGCCATCATCAAACCCTTCAAGCTCGACGAGGTGCGTGAAGCGCTTAGCGGCATTGGCGTGCAGGGCATCACCGTCACCGAAGTCAAGGGCTTCGGGCGCCAGAAGGGCCACACCGAGCTGTATCGCGGCGCCGAGTATGTGGTCGACTTTTTGCCCAAGGTGAAGATCGAAGCGGCGGTCGACGACGCCCTGGTCGAGCGTGTCATCGAAGCCGTGGAAAGTGCCGCGCGCACCGGCAAGATCGGCGACGGCAAGATCTTCGTCACGACGCTCGAACAAGTGGTGCGTATCCGCACCGGCGAGACCGGCAAAGACGCGCTCTGAGCGCTGCCGCACAACCTATCAAGAGACAACCACCATGAAAAAACTCATCGCGACATGGGCGCTGGGCCTGGCCGTTCTGGGCCTGGGTGCTGGCGCCTGGGCACAGCCGGCTTCGGCGCCGGCTGCTGCTACCCCCACCGCCACTGCTGCGCCTGATGCTGCAGCCTCGGCCGTCGCCGCACCGGCTGCGGCAGCGTCGGCTGCTGCAGCCGCACCTGCGGCTTCTGCCCCCGTTCCGAACAAGGGCGACGTAAGCTGGATGCTGATGTGCACCGCGCTCGTCATCATGATGTCCATCCCCGGCCTGGCGCTTTTCTACGGCGGCCTGGTGCGCAGCAAGAACATGCTGTCGGTGTTGATGCAGGTCTTCGTGACCTTCTCGCTCATCACCGTGCTGTGGGTGGTCTATGGCTACAGCCTGGCCTTCACCGAAGGCAACGCCTACATCGGCGGGCTGGACCGCTTGTTCTTGAAAGGCGTGTTCGACCCGATGAAGGGTGAGTTCGCCATGGCCGCCACCTTCAGCAAAGGTGTCGTCATTCCCGAGATCGTGTTCGTGGTGTTCCAGGCGACCTTTGCCGCCATCACCTGCTGCCTGATCGTTGGCGCCTTCGCCGAGCGCATCAAGTTCTCGGCGGTGCTGCTGTTCATGACGCTGTGGTTCACCTTCAGCTACCTGCCCATCGCGCACATGGTCTGGTACTGGATGGGCCCGGACGCCTACACCGGCAAGGAAGTCGTGGACGCCATGAACGCCAAGGCCGGCATGATCTGGCAATGGGGCGCGCTGGACTTCGCCGGCGGCACGGTGGTGCACATCAACGCGGCGGTGGCCGGCATCGTCGGCGCCTTCATGATCGGCAAGCGCGTGGGCTATGGCCGCGAGTCGATGGCACCGCACAACCTGACGCTGACGATGGTCGGCGCGTCGCTGCTGTGGGTGGGCTGGTTCGGCTTCAACGCCGGCTCGGCGCTCGAAGCCGGCAACAGCGCAGCGCTCGCCTTCCTCAACACCTTCACCGCCACGGCCTGCGCCGTGCTGGCCTGGTGCTTGGGTGAAGCGCTGATGAAGGGCAAGGCTTCGATGCTGGGTGCGGCCTCGGGCGCGGTGGCCGGTTTGGTGGCCATCACACCGGCGGCGGGCAACGTCGGCATCGTCGGCGCGCTGGTCATCGGCACCATCGCCGGCTTTGCGTGTCTCTGGGGTGTTAGCGGCCTGAAGAAGATGCTCGGCGCGGACGACTCGCTGGATGTGTTTGGCGTGCACGGTGTCGGCGGCATCGTCGGCGCGCTGCTTACCGGCATCTTCAACAACCAGGCGCTGGGCGGACCGGGGCTGGTGACGGATTGGGTCACCGCCACGGTGGGCTCGGTCGGTGTCTTCGAGCAGTTCATCATCCAGGCCAAAGCGGTGGGTGTGACCATCGTCTGGTCAGGCATCGTTTCATTGGTTGCCTACAAGGTCGTCGACATGACCATCGGCTTGCGTGTGGCTGAAGACGAAGAGCGCGAAGGCCTGGACATCACTTACCACGGCGAAACGGCTTACGCCAAGTGACGCTGTAGCGCCCCGGGGCCAGCCGGCTGCGGGCGCTCGCATCCACAGGGCTGCCTTCGGGCAGCCCTTTCTCAATGGCGCCTATACGTTGGGCATACTTGCCAGATGAAACTGCACCGCGCCCTGCTGCTGCCTGCCGTCTTGCTGATGTCTTGCGGCGGCGGTGGCGGCGCAGGCGGCACCACACCCGTGCCGGAACCCACGCCAGTGAGCGCTGCGCCGCCCACCACGCAAGAGCTGCAATGCCACGCGGGCGGCTGGGCGCGTGAGGTCGTGGCAGCGGCGGGCTTGCAGCGCCTGGTCTTGTGGAAAGCGCCGGCCAGCGGCTGGAGCCGCGGCGCCATCGTCGTGATGCATGGCGGCGGCGGCACGCACACCAACTACTGCGTTGCCAACGTCGACAGCATCGCGGCGCAAGTGCGCTTCACCGACTTGGCTCTGGCGCAAGGCTTCGCGGTCTTCCTGCTCGACTCGTCAGACCAGGTCAGCGACAACGAGTCCCGCGTTTGCGGCAAGGTCTGGGACGACGAGGTTCGCAGCCGCGCCAACCTCGACCTGCCTTTCATCGAAGACGTGCTGCGCCGCGTGATTCCTGCCCGGCGTCCAAGCGATGGCCGCAGCCGCAGCGAGATCTTTCTCACCGGCCATTCCTCAGGCGGCTACATGACGGTGCGCGCGGCCAGCCGCCTGGGCGAGCTGGTCACCGCGTTCGCGCCCGTGGCCAGTGGTGACCCCTACGGCTGGTATCGCGACTGCACACGCCGCGCCGGAGACCGCGTCAACGTTGCCGGCATCGGCCTGGACAGCGAGACCCGCCGCCAGATCATCGAGCCCGGCGCGTGCACCGCCACCAGCTATTCCAACGAGCGCACCTGGGACGGCGCGACAACGGCGGTGAAGCCCGCGTTCCGCCTTTTCCACCACGCGCAAGACGGCATCAACGATCGTTCTTGCGTCGACAAAGTGCGCGCGCAGTTGCTCGCTCGCGGCTACCCCGAGCTCGCCCCGTTTACGCTCGACGGCGGCGGCCGCAGCGCCGAGGCGCACAGCTGGCAGGACGACTACAGCGCGCCGCTGCTGGCATTCTTTGCATCGCGCCTGAAGTAGCGCGCGGTGTTGAAGGATCTCTCGCTTTCGGCCACCGTCGCCGGCTTCGTCGCCGTGCTCGTGGGCTACACCAGCTCGGTGGCCATCGTCTTCCAGGCGGCCGCCGCGCTGGGGGCCACGCCAGCGCAAGCGGTCTCGTGGATGTGGGCGCTGGGCCTGGGCATGGGCCTCACCAGCGCCGGGCTCTCGCTGGCCTACCGCCGGCCCGTGCTCACCGCGTGGTCCACGCCCGGTGCCGCGCTGCTGGTCACCGCCGGTGTCGGCGTGCCGATGAACGAAGCCATCGGCGCTTTCATCGTCTGCGCGCTGCTCATCACGCTGGCCGGCACTACTGGCTGGTTCGCACGTGTGATGGACCGCATCCCGCAAGCCCTGGCCGCCGCGCTGCTGGCAGGCGTGTTGACACGTTTTGCGTTCGACGCCTTCCTCTCGGTGCGCAGCGAGCCGCCGCTCGTGTTGACCATGTTCGCGGCCTACCTGGCGGGCCGGCGCGGGTGGCCGCGTTATGCCGTGCCGGGCGTGCTAACGGCAGGTGTGTGCGTGGCCTGGTGGCAGGGCCAGCTGCATCTCGGCGCCGTGCCCTGGCAGTGGGCGCAGCCAGTGTTCACCATGCCTGCGTTCAGTGTGGCGGCCACGGTGGGCATCGCACTGCCGCTCTTCGTCGTGACCATGGCCTCGCAGAACCTGCCCGGCGTGGCGGCGCAGCGCGCGGCGGGCTACGACACACCGGTGTCGCCGGCCATCACCGTCACCGGCCTGGCCACGCTCGTGCTCGCGCCCTTTGGCGGCTATGCGCTGAACCTCGCGGCCATCACGGCGGCGATTTGCATGGGGCGCGAGGCACATGAAGACCCGGCCAAACGCTACATGGCTGCCGTGATGGCGGGCCTGTTCTACGTCGTGCTCGGCTTGCTCGGCGGCGCGGTGGTGGGCCTGCTCGCGGCCTTCCCCAAAGAGCTGGTGCTGGCGCTGGCGGGCTTTGCGCTGCTGGCCACCATCGGGGGGGGGCTGGCAGCGGCGATGAAGGACGAAGGCTCGCGTGAAGCCGCGGTCATAACCTTCATCGTCAGCGCCAGTGGCCTGGCACTGTGGGGCGTGGGCTCGGCGTTTTGGGGCGTGGTGGCCGGTGCGCTGGCCTTGGTGCTAACGCGCTGGAGGCGTTGACTACAAACTCACCACGGCGCCGGCGGGCAGCGGCTCCCAGCCAACTACGTCGTCATCCAGCGGCTCGGACGCGATGACGGTGCCATGGCCGACATCACGGCGGTACAGCGTGGGCGGATGCTCGTCACTGGCGATGCGAAACGCGTGCAGGCGTTGGCCATCCGACAGGGCCGCCGCAAAACGCAGCGGCTGCTCGATGCCGCGCCCGCGCATCAGCTTCATGGTGTCTTGCAGCACTTCTTGCATGGCGTCGACCGCACTCGCGCCGCGCTCGACTTTGGTCAGCGCTTGCAGGAACAAGAGCTCGGAGTCGGTGGCGCCACGGCGCGCGGCGTAGTACGCGTCGGGCAGCAGCGACTCCAGCGTGCGCCGCAGCTGGCCATAGCCGCCGATCTGGCCGTTGTGCATGAAGAGGTAGCGGCCATGGCGAAACGGGTGGCAGTTCTGGCGCGCGATACCGCCGGCCGTGGCCGCGCGCACATGGGCAAAAAAGAGATGGGCTTTGAGCGTGCCCGAGAGCGCCACGAGGTTGTCGTCGCTCCACGCCGGCATGACCTCGCGGTAGACGCCGGGCTCTTCGCGCTCGCCGTACCAGCCGATGCCAAAGCCGTCGCCGTTGGTCACCGTCTTGGACTCATCCGCGCGCAGCGACTGGCGCATCAAGGAGCGCGCGGGCTTGGCGATGAGCTCTTCCAGGAAGATGGGTTCACCGAGGTAGGCAACGAATCGGCACATGGTCTTAACCTCGGTGGGGCGGCAGGAAACTGAAGGCGCGCAAGGCGGCGCGGCGTGGCTTGTGCCACAGTGGCGCCCCGCACGAGGAGACTGAGCGTGAAACTGTTGTTCGTGGCCGACCCGCTAGAAACCTTCAAGACCTACAAGGACAGCACGTTCGCGATGATGCGCGAAGCGGCGCGGCGGGGGCACCAGCTGCTCGCCTGCGAGCCGCAACATCTGCGCTGGCAGCAGGGCCAGCGCGTCAGCGCACGCATGCGCCAGATCGAGCTCACCGGCGACGCACGCGACTGGTTTCGCACCGTGGCTGAAAGCGAGCTGGCGCTGGCGGACACCGGCGCCATCGTCATGCGCAAGGACCCGCCATTTGACGCCGAGTACTTCTACGCCACCCACCTGCTGGGCCAGGCCGAACGCGAAGGTGCGCGCGTCTTCAACAAGCCTTCGGCCCTGCGTGACCACCCAGAAAAACTCGCCATCCTCGAGTTCCCCCAATTCATTGGGCCCACGCTCGTGACGCGCCAGGCGGCCGACGTCAAGGCCTTCCACGCCGAGCATCACGACATCATCTTGAAGCCGCTTGACGGCATGGGCGGCATGGGCATCTTCCGCGTCGGGCCTGATGGCCTGAACCTGGGCAGCATCATCGAAACACTGAACCAGGGCGGCGCACAAACGCTGATGGTGCAGAAGTACCTGCCCGAAATCACGCAGGGTGACAAACGCGTGCTGGTGATCGGCGGTGTGCCCGTACCTCATTCGTTAGCACGCATCCCGCAAGGCAGTGAGATTCGCGGCAACCTGGCCGCAGGCGGCAAAGGCGTGGCGCAGCCACTCTCGAAACGCGACCGCGACATCGCCGAAGCGCTGGGCCCGACACTTTCCGCGCGCGGGCTGCTGCTGGTGGGGCTGGACGTGATCGGCAGCTCGCTCACCGAGATCAACGTCACCAGCCCGACGTGTTTTGCCGAGATCACAGAGCAGACTGGCTTTGATGTCGCCAAGATGTTCATCGACGCGCTGGAAGCTGCCCTGCCATGAGCGGCGTGCTTGCGAGCTTGATCGACGCCGGCGCGCAGCATGACGCCGAGTACCGGGGCGGCCTGAGCAACCACCTGCCCATGGCGCTGCTGGCGCTGCGCCGCCTAGGTGCTAGCGACGCGCGCTTGAGCGCCTTCGCAGCCACCTATGGCACGCGGCTGGCGCCCACACCGGCAGCTCAAGCCTGGCCTGCGGGCGACCCCTGGCCGGGCCGTCTGGGCCAGCGCGACGCCTGGCCCGCCTACCGCCATCTATTTGCGCAGTGGCTCACCTACGAAGACGCCATAGACATGCTGGCGCAAGTGCTGCCCACGCTGATGACGGGCTGCGGCGGTGCAGCTTTTCACGGCTTGATCCGCACGGCCTACGCCTTGCGCTCGGAAAGCATGGCGGAGTTGACCGATGCGCTGGCGTATTGGGCGTGCAGCCACATGCCGCTGCGTGCGCCGGGTGGCGCTGCGTTGACGGGCACGAGCGAGCTTGCTGACGCGCTGGAGGGCTTGCCGCGCAAGGCTGTCAAAGCGCCGATGATCTCCGTGCGCATGCAGGCGGCGGCAACACAACCGAAGTTCGCGGCTGCGACCGCCAAGCTGCGCGTCGACGGGCAGACCTTGCCGACCCTGGCACAGCACGCCGCCGCGCTGTACGCCACCAGCGGCAACTTCACCGTGCTGCACCTGGTCACCAGCGCGCACGCCATGCGTGTCTTGCTGCCCTTTGTCGACGAGCCCCTGGCCGCCGTGCACGACTACTGGCTGGCCTACGCCGCCGGGTGTATCGCCGCCGGCGCGCAGCTCGGGGACGCCGCGCCACTGCTGCCTTGGGGGCGCATCGTCAAGCGCGCGATTGAGAGCGACGATGAGCATGTCATCAAGCTCGTCGACAGTTGTCGTGAGGAAGAGCTGGCCTATGGTGGTACGGCCTGGCGGCTGGCGGCGTCACGGGTGGTGACGGGCGAGTAGAGCCGCCAACGTCAGGCGTATCGCAGCCGCTTGACTCCGCGCACCACAGCCTGCACACCAGCCCACCGCGATCTCGCATGTTGGTACAAGCGCAGCCGCTATCAAGCTACCCTGCGCGCCCGCAGACGGCCCCCTCGGAGACACGCCATGAGCACACGCAGCACCCCACCCTTTCGCGCCGACCACGTCGGCAGTTTCCTGCGCCCCAAGGTCCTCATCGATGCGCGCGCGCAAAGGGCCAGCGGCGCCATCACGGCCGAGCAGTTGCGTGAAGTCGAAGACCGCGCCATCACCGAGATCGTGCAGTTCCAGCAAGACGTAGGCTTGCAGTCCATCACCGACGGTGAGTTCCGCCGCACCTACTTTCACATCGACTTTCTGGATCAGCTCGGCGGCGTGAAGACCGA
>JANMMH010000119.1:0-9636 GCA_031373055.1 Rubrivivax sp.
AAGGTCTGTGCGCGCACCATGGGCATGTCGCCTGGCAGGATCAACCAGCCGCCGGCATCAGGGCGCTCGCCCACACCCGCCGCGATGGAATGCCCCATGCCACGGCTGGCCTCGGCCAGCGAGAGCACGACGATGTCGCGCATCGCCAGCACCTCGCTGGCGGCGGCGACGAAGGGCGCGGTCGTCACCAGCACCACCGGTAATTGCGAGGCCACAGCCTGGCGCAGCGTGCAGCCGAGCACGGTGCTGCCATGCAGCGGTTCGTCGAGCTTGTGGCGCGCGCCCTTGTAGCGGCTGCCAAATCCGGCAGCCAAGACAACGATGGTGGGATGTGTCTTCACGGCCCTCGAACAATGAGGGCATCACCCCGCCATCGAAACTGGGGCGTTCACTTACGGCCTTCCCCGTAAGGGATGAACCCGAGGCTAACGTTCAACGAACTGCCACAAGCCGCACACGCTGCCTATACTGACGACATGACAGAAGCGATGACGACCAGCACCAAGCTCGCCGACCTGCGCAAGAGCTATGAAGCCGGCGCGCTGGACGAAAACGCCTCGGCGGCCGAGCCGCTTGCGCAGTTTGAAATATGGCTACACCAAGCCATCAGCGCGCAGCTGCCCGAGCCCAACGCCATGACCTTGGCCACCGTCGGCCCCAGCGGCCGGCCGTCCACGCGCGTGGTGTTGATCAAGGGCTGCGATGCGCGTGGCATCGCCTGGTACACGAACTACGAGAGCCGCAAGGGCCAGGAGCTCGCGGCCAATGCGGCCGCCGCCTTGCAGTTCCACTGGGTCGAGCTTGAACGCGTGGTGCGCATCGAAGGCCATGTGGTGAAGACCAGCGCCGAAGAGTCTGACGCCTACTACGCCACGCGCCCACTCGATTCCCGCATCGGCGCCTGGGCCTCGCCGCAAAGCCAGGTCATCAGCTCACGTGCGGTGCTGGTGGCCAGCGCCGCGCGATATGCCGCTCAGTTCGCGCTGCGCCCTCCGCGCCCACCACACTGGGGTGGCTACCGCCTTGTGCCAGACCGCTGGGAGTTCTGGCAGGGCCGCAAGAGCCGCTTGCATGACCGGCTGTGTTATCGCTTGGTGGATGGCAACTGGCAGCGCGAGCGGTTGGCGCCATGATCAGACGACATTGAGCTCGCGCAGCGGCTCGCCGCGCAGCACGCGCTGCCAACCCAGCGGCGAAAGATCCAAGCTCTGGTAGCCGCCGTCGACGATGGTTTCCGCCAGCGCGCGGCCCACCGCGGGTGACTGCTGAAGGCCGTGGCCGCTGAAGCCGTTGGCGAAGAGCAGGTTTTCGACGTTGGGGTGCGCGCCGACGACGGCGTTGTGGTCGAGCAGGTGCACGTCGTAGTGTCCCGCCCAGGCGCTGAGCACGCGCGCCGCCGCGAAGCCAGGCACGCGCTGCGCCAAGGTGGGCCAAAGTTGCTCTTCCCAAAGTGACCAGTCGACCTCGAAGTCGTGGCTCACCGGGTCGGCATCTTCGGGCGGCGCCACGCCGCACAGGAAGCCATGGCCTTCGGGCCGGAAGTAGACACCGCTGGGGTCGATGACCAGCGGACAGGCCGGCAGCTCGGCCGGGCTGCGAAAGTGAAAGACGCAGCGCTTCCTGGGCTGCACGGCCAGTTCGATGCCAGCCCAGGCTGCGACCTCGGCCGCCGCCGTGCCGGCAGCGTTGACGACCCAGCCGCAGTCGACGAGTTCACCATCTGCGAGCTGCACCTGCACGACGCGCCCACCCGCACAGCGCAAACCCACCGCCTGCGCATGGCGCACCTGCACACCCAGGCTTTGCGCCTTGCGCCGAAAGCCGTGCATCAGCGCGTGCGCGTCAAGCCAGCCTTCGCCCGACAAACCCAGCGAGCCGCCCGCCAGATCGTCCACCGCCAACCACGGAAAACGCTGGTGCAGCGCCTGGGGCGCAAGCAGCGCCACGTCGGCGCCCAGACTGCGCTGGGCTTGGTGGTTAGCACGTAGCACGCCCAGGCCCGACGCGCTGGCCAGGAAGAGGTAACCGGCTTCGCGAAAGCCTATCGCCGGCGCGTCGCCCTCCATCTGCAAGAGCTCGCCCGCCTGGCGCAGGAACTGCGTGCCGAACATCGACATGGCAACGTTCACCGGCGTCGAAAACTGGTGGCGTATTGACGCCATCGACAAGGTCGTGGCGCAGCGCGTGTAGCTCGGGTCCTTCTCCAGCAGCACGACGCGGCCGTTGAAGCCCGCATGCGCGGCGAGAAAGTAAGCGACTGCGCTGCCCACCACGGCGCCGCCGATGATGACCACGTCTGCGGTTTGCGTCATGTTGGCTTCATCTTCGAATGACGGACATCACGAGGCCTGAACTTCACTGCGCTGCATGCACGCCATGCTACCCACACCGTGGCGTATCTTCGCGGCCTCATGAGCCACGCGGTCTGCACCATTGATGTCGAAGCCTCAGGCTTCGGACGCGGCAGCTATCCGATCGAGGTCGGTTTCGTGCGCGACGATGGCCACGCGCACTGCACCCTGATCCAGCCCGCCGCGCATTGGACGCACTGGGACGACCGCGCAGGGCGGCTGCACGGCATCACGCGCGAGATGCTGCAAGCCCATGGCCGCTCGGCCGCCGGGGTGGCCACTTATCTGAACGAGCAATTGGCCGGGCGCACCGTCTATACCGACGCCTGGGCCCACGACTACGCCTGGCTGGCTGTTCTGTTCGAAGAAGCCGGCAAGGCGCCAAGCTTCAAGCTTGAATCGGTCGTGGCCTTGCTTGACGAACGGCAGTTGGCGCGCTTGCGCGGCGCGCACCGCGACGCACTTGCCGCGCTCGGCCTGCAACGCCACTGGGCCAGCAACGACGCCCGCGCCTTGCAAGTGGCCTTGGCTCAGCTGCGTGGCGAGCTTGCCCGGGTGGAGTGACGGCGCGTCAAGCCGCGCCGGTCTGCGCTTCCTGCAGCAGCCGCCACATCACCTTGCCCGAGCCGCTCTTGGGCAGCGCATCGACAAACTCCACCAGCTTGGGCACCTTGTACGCGGCCATGTGCTCGCGTGCCCATTTGATGAGGTCTTGCGCCGTGGCGGTGGCGCGTGCCTCGGCGCGCAACACGACGACGGCCTTGACCGTCTCGCCACGGTAGGCGTCGCGCACGGCGATGACGCAGGCTTCTTGCACCAGCGGGCACTTGAAGAGCAGCAGCTCGACTTCGCTGGGCCAGACCTTGAAGCCGCTGGCGTTGATCATGCGTTTCAAGCGGTCGGTGATGAAAAAATAGCCCTCGCTGTCGATGCGGCCCAGGTCACCGGTACGGAAAAAGCGCTTGCCATCGAGCTCGATGAAGGCGTCGGCCGTGGCCTGCGGGTGACCCCAATAACCCTCAAAAAGCATGGGGCCGTGGGTCACGATTTCACCGGCTTCGCCTTGGGGCAACTCGCGCAGCGTTTCCGGGTCAACCACGCGCGAGTCGACGCCAAAGATGGGCATCCCCAGGCACTGCAACTTGGCGCGCTCGGGCGGGTTGGCGTGGCTGGGGGCAGCGGTTTCGGTCAGGCCATAGCCTTCAGCAAACGTCAGGCGGAATTCGCTTTGCAAACGCTCGGCCACCGCTTGCGGCATGGCCGCACCGCCGCCCGAGAGGTAGCTCAGGCTGGTGAGGTCGAAGTCACGGTAGTTCGGGCTGCCGAAGAGGTCGATCACCATCGTGGGGATGCAGGTCCAGTGCGTGACCTGGTGGCGTGAGATCAGCCGCCCCGCGAGTTCGCGGTCCCAGCGCGGAAGCATCACCGTGGTGTAGCCGTAAAAGATCGGTGCCAGCACGCCATAGAGCATGCCGGTGATGTGGAACATCGGCACCACACCCAGCGACACCGACTCGGCGCTGATGTGGCCCCAGATGCCGCCACCCACCGTGTTGTGCATCAGCGTGCGGTGCGTGTGCACGCAGCCTTTGGGCATGGCCGTGGTGCCCGAGGTGTAGGGCAGGAGCACCATGTCGTCGGGCTTGGCGCGATGCTGCGTCACTGGGAGGTTAGCGGCCAGCGCCTCGGCCCAGCGCACGCTGCCTGCGGTCAGCACGGGATCGGACATCAACCAGGCCAGCACGGCAGGTGTGGGCGCTTCTTCGGGCGCGATGCCTTCTGGCGGCAACGCTTCGGCCAAACGCGTGGCCACCACGCGGTGCAGTTGATTGGCAGCCGGCACGCGTGCGTTGGCGTCAACGACGATGTTCGCAAGGTCAGCGGTGGTGATGGCATAGCGCGCTTGCGCGTCCAAGATGTAATGCTCGAACTCGTCCGCGCGGTTCATCGGGTTCACCGGCACCACCACGGCGTCGGCGCGCACGGTGGCGTAAAAAGCGATGACGAACTGCGGGCAGTTCTGCATGAAGAGCAGCACGCGCTCGCCCTTGCTTAGCCCCTCGTGTTGCAGCCAGCCGGCCAGACGTTCGGCCTGGTCTTTGAGCTCGGCGAAGCTGATGTCGCGGCCGAAGAATCGGTAGGCCGCTTTATGCGGGTAGCGCGCGGCAGCGACCTCGAGGTTGAACCACAGCGTCGTCTCGGGCACTACCAGTTCACGTGGCAAGCGCGCGGGCCAATGGGCGTGGTGCGGCGCGGCGGGGTTGATGCTCATCGTGGGGCCTTGACCTGAAATTTAGTTGGCGAGTTGGGCCCAGACTTTATCCAGCCGCTTGGCGCTGACGGGTTCGCGCGTGCGCAGCTCCTGGGCGAAGAGTCCTACACGCAGCTCTTCAAGCAGCCAGCGGTATTCATCCAAGCGCGCATGGCCTGCACCTTTGAGCTCGGCCAAGCGGCGCACATAGCGCTGCTCCAGCGGGCGCAGTTCGGCCAGCCGCGTGGCGTCGCGCGCAGGGTCGCCACGCAGCTTGTCCAGGCGCAGGGTGACGGCTTTAAGGTAGCGCGGCAGGTGCTGCAAGGCCAGCCACGGCGTGGTCGCGAGAAAGCGCTTGCCGACCAGGCGCTGCAGCTGCGCGCTGATGTCGTCCGCCACCTCGCGCGGCGGTTTGCTGTCCTTGAGTTTTCGCTGCGCGGTGTGGAATTCGGCCAGCACCGTGGCCGCCAGCCGCGCCACTTCTTGCGCGATGAGGTTCAGCCGCGTGCGGCCTTCGTCGATGCGCGCTTTGAAGCTGGCCGCGTCGGTGGGCAGGGGCTCGGCGAGAAAGGCGCGGTCAAGCGCCACCTCGATGACCTGCGCACGCAGCTCTTCGAGCGCGCCCAGCGCCATGTACGAGCTGGCCATCTTGCCCAGCTCGGGGATGTTCTTTTCCAGGAACCTCAGCGGCTCGCGGATTTGCAAAGCGACCAGGCGGCGCAGGCCGGCGCGGTGCTGTGCGAGTGCAGCTTGCGGCTCGTCGAAGACTTCAACTTCGACAAACGTGCCACGGTCGATCAAGGCCGGAAAGCCGATCATGGTTTGCGCGCCACGCTGGATTTCCATCAACTCGGGCAGCTCACCAAAACTCCACTCGGTGTAGCGCTCGGGCGCTTTGGGCTTGGCCGGCGCGGGGGGTGCGACCACGGCCACGACCCCGCGGCCTTGCGGTTTGGCAGGCGGTGCGGCCTGCGGCGCGGTCGGCGTAACTGGCACCACGGCCACGGCGCCCTTCAACACCGCTAAGGCTTGAAACGCACTGCGTGCCTGGCCGCCAAGCTCAGCCTTCAGCGCCGCCAAGTCACGCCCGGCGCCGAGCTGGCGGCCGTGCTCGTCGTTGATGCGAAAGTTCATGAACTGGTGCGCGCCCAGCAGCTCGAGCTTGAAGTCGGTGCGCTGGATGGGCAGTTGCGTCTTGGCGCGCACAGCGGCCAACAGCGTGTCGATCAGCCCGCCTTGGCCAAAGGGCGTGTCGGCGACGAAGCTGCTGGCGAAGTCAGGCAGCGGCACCAGGCGCGAGCGTGGACGCTGGTGCAGCGTTTTCACCAGCGCCAGCACCTTGTCGCGCACCATGCCGGGCACCAACCACTCGCAGCGCTCTTCGTTGACCTGGTTCAAGGCGTAGATCGGCACGGCAACTGTGAGGCCGTCTTTGGCGTCACCGGGCTCATGCAGGTAGCTCGCCGCACAGTCGATGCCGCCCATGCGCAGCATGCGCGGGAAAGCGTCGCTGGTGATGCCCGCCGCTTCGTGGCGCATGAGCTCGTCGCGCGTCAGCTGCAAGAGCTTCGGGTCGCGCCGCTGCTCGTCTCGAAACCAGCGCTCTAACGACGAACCCGAACAGACATCGGGCGGCAGCAGCTTGTCGTAAAAAGCGTGGATCAGCTCGTCGTCCACCAGCACGTCTTGCCGGCGCGCTTTGTGCTCCAGCTCCTGCACCTGGCGCACGAGTTTGCGGTTGTGCGAGAGGAAAGGCAGCGCCGTCTCCCACTCGTCCCCCAGCAGCGCTTCGCGGATAAAGATCTCGCGCGCAGCCGCCGCGTCAACGCGACCGAAATTCACGCGCTTGTTGTGGTAAATAACAATGCCGTAGAGCGTGGCGCGCTCCAGCGCGATGACCTCGGCGGCCTTCTTCTCCCAGTGCGGCTCCAGCAGTTGCGTCTTCAGTAAATGGCCGGCCAGCGCCACGATCCACGTCGGCTCGATGGCCGCCAGACCCCGGCCGAAAAGCCGCGTGGTTTCCACCAGCTCAGCCGCCACCAGCCAGCGCCCAGGCTTCTTGCTCAAGTGCGCGCCGGGGTGGCGCCAGAACTTGATGCCACGTGCGCCGAGGTACCAGTCTTCGTCGTCGCTCTTGCAGCCGATGTTGCCCAGCAGGCCGGCCAGGAGCGACAGGTGCAGCTGCTCGTACGTCGCCGGGCTGGTGTTGAGGCGCCAGCCCTGTTCGGCCACCACCGTGTGCAGCTGCGAGTGGATGTCGCGCCACTCGCGCACTTTGCGCGGGCTTACGAACTGGTCGCGCAGGCGCTGCTCTTGTTGACGATTCGACAGCTTGTGAGCCGCCTTGGCGTCACCGGCATGGCCGCGGCCGCCTTCGATCCACTGCCACAACTTCAGGTAGCCGACAAACTCCGAGCGCTCGTCGTCAAAGATCTTGTGGCGCTCATCGGCGAGCTGTGCTTGCTCGAGCGGGCGGTCACGTGCGTCTTGCACCGAGAGTGCGGCGGCGATGATCAGCACTTCATCCAGCGCTTGTCGGTCGCGCGCTTCGAGAATCATGCGGCCCACACGCGGGTCCAGCGGCAAGCGCGCGAGTTCACGCCCCATCGCTGTCAGCTCATTTTCGTCGTTAACGGCGCCCAGCTCGTGCAGCAAGGCGTAGCCGTCGGCGATGGCCTTACGGGGCGGTGCTTCCAGAAACGGGAAGTCTTCGATGCTCCCCAGGTGCAGCGCCTTCATGCGCAAGATGACGGCAGCGAGCGATGAACGCAGGATCTCGGGGTCGGTGAAACGCGGCCGGCCGTTGAAGTCAACTTCGTCGTACAGGCGTATGCAGATGCCGTTGGCCACGCGCCCGCAGCGGCCCGAGCGCTGCGACGCTGCGGCCTGGCTGATGGGCTCGACCTGCAGCTGCTCGACCTTGCTGCGGTAGCTGTAGCGCTTCACGCGCGCCAGGCCCGTGTCGACCACATAGCGGATGCCAGGCACCGTGAGCGAGGTCTCCGCGACGTTGGTGGCCAGCACGATGCGCCGGCCGTTGCCAGCTTCGAAGACACGGTCCTGCTCGGCCTGCGACAAGCGCGCAAAGAGCGGCAAGATCTCCGCCGGCGGGCCGCCGCGCTTGGCATGTTGTTGCGCGAGATGACGGCGCAGGTGGTCGCTGGCCTCGCGGATTTCGCGCTCGCCGGGCAGGAAGACCAGGATGTCTCCGGGCGCCGCGCGCCAGAGTTCGTCCACCGCGTCGGCGATGGCGTCGCTCAGGTCGAAGTCGCGCTTCTCTTCGAAGGCATGCCAGCGCTGTTCGACTGGGAACAGACGCCCCGAAACCATGATCACCGGCGCCGGGCCGCGTATCGACGCGAAGTGCTGCGCGAAGCGGTCGGCATCGATGGTGGCCGAGGTCACGATGATCTTCAGATCGGGCCGGCGCGGCAATATCTGGCGCAGGTAGCCGAGCAGGAAGTCGATGTTCAGGCTGCGCTCGTGCGCCTCGTCGATGATCAGCGTGTCGTAGGCCTTGAGCAGCGGGTCACCCTGCATCTCGGCCAGCAAGATCACGTCGGTCATCAACTTGACGGAAGCGCCAGGTTGCAGCCGGTCCTGGAAGCGCACCTTGTAGCCCACCACCTCGCCCAGCGGTGAATTCAGCTCCTCGGCAATGCGCTTGGCCACGCTGCTGGCAGCGATGCGTCGCGGCTGCGTGTGGCCGATCAAACCTTTGCCACCGGCGCCCAGGCCACGCCCGAGTTCGAGCACGATCTTGGGCAGCTGGGTGGTCTTGCCCGAGCCCGTTTCACCACAAACAATAACGACGGGATTGAGCGCAATGGCGCGCGAAATCTCATCGCGCCGGGCGGATACCGGCAGCGACTCGGGGTAGTGGATGGGGGGAATGGGCCGCGCGGGCGTGGGGGGCCTGGCGCTGGCCGCAGCTCGTTGCGGTCTCACGGGGCGCGGATTATCTCCGGCGCCCCGGCCGTCAAGCTTCAGCTGGCGCTGTAGGTCATGACGCTGAAGACGGCGCCCTGCGGGTCTTGCAGTACGGCCATACGCCCCACGCCGGGAACATCCATCGGCGGCACCAAGGTCTTGCCGCCCAGTGTGGTGCAGGTGGCGATGGTTTTGTCGACGCTGTCCACCGTGACGTAGCTGCCCCACGAGGGTGGCATGGGCGGTGCACCAGGCGGCGGGCCCATGAGGCCGGCGACGGGCACATCACCCACGCTGGCCACGTGGTATGCGCCGCTGCCCATGTCCATGTCTTTCACGCCCCACCCGAACAGCGCGGTGTAGAAGGCGACAGCGGCTTTGGGGTCGCTGGTGGTCAGCTCGTTCCAGCTGAACGCGCCGTGGGTCATTGATGTGTCCATGCTCAAATCCTCGAGGGGTGATGTGGGGCGCCGATGCTCGCGCCGCAGCAGGCTGAAGTCAACGCCGCCGGCGGCCTGAAGCCCCGCACTCGGCGGCCCGTCGCGGTGTGTCTCGCCAGGTCGCCACGACGATGGCGCAAAGCCCTGCGGCACAATCCCGCGCAGCATGAGCCTCGTCTTCCCGCACACCTTCGTCCCCTGGTTTCGCGCCGTCGCGCCCTACATCCATGCCTACCACGGCAAGACGTTTGTCGTGGCCATGGCCGGCGAAGCGGTGGCTGCCGGCAAGCTCAACAGCTTCGTGCACGACCTCTCGATCCTGCACGCCATGGGCATCAAGCTCGTGCTCGTGCACGGCTTTCGACCGCAGGTCAACGAGCAACTCGCGGCCAAGGGCCATGTCTCGCGATTCGAGCGCGGCCTGCGCATCACCGACGCCGTGGCACTCGACGCCGCGCAAGAGGCCGCCGGACAGCTGCGCTTCGAGATCGAAGCCGCCTTCTCGCAGGGCCTGCCCAACACCCCCATGGCCAACGCCACCGTGCGTGTGGTCTCGGGCAACTTCCTGACCGCGCGGCCAGTGGGCATCGTTGACGGTGTCGACTACCAGCTCAGCGGCCTGGTGCGCCGCGTCGACAGCGGCACCATCCGCCGCGCCATCGAC
>JANMMH010000164.1:0-5868 GCA_031373055.1 Rubrivivax sp.
ATCCAGGCCGTCTTTCGCCACATGTTCAAGGCCCTGGACGGCCCGCGCTTCGTCATCACCGAAGCCATCGCCCAAGGCAACCAGGCGATGCTGACCTGGGACTTTCACTTCCGCATGCGCCGCTTCTCGACCCAGCCACAGATCATTCGCGGTAGCACGCACTTGCGCTTTTCGCGCGACGGTCGCATCAGCCTGCATCGCGACTATTGGGACGCGGCCGAAGAGCTGTACGAGAAGCTGCCGCTCATCGGCGCGCTGATGCGCTGGCTGAAGCGGCGTGCCACAGCTTGATGTTGGCGAAAGCCCTCAAACGCACTTGGTCCTGTCGCCGCTGGAGTTCATGCAGCGCCTGGCAGCGCGGGTGCCACGGCCCAGGCTGCTTAGCTGCGACGTAACTTGAGTACAAGTTAGTCTTCGCTGAAGCTTCGCTTTCGAGATCGACATGGAGCGCTGCCCGATCACCTGCGCACGGAAGAAGAGACCGTGTTCCCGACAGCGCGCTCGCGCATTGACGGCGCAGCTCTGGCTCACATGTCGGCGGACATGGTGCAACGCCGCGGCGGCGCGGCGGTCCCAGACTTGATGCCCACGCCCGGCCCAAGCCCGGGACGCACCAACCGCTAAACTGGATGGATGGTGAAATGTCCCGGGTGTGGTGAGGAGAACCCGCCCAAATTCCGTCTCTGCGGCTATTGCGGCGTGGCCCTGGCGCCCGCCGCGGCGGCCCTGCCGGTGCGCGAGATGCGCAAGACGGTCACCTTCATCTTCGTCGATCTGAAAGGCTCGACCGCCCTCGGCGAACGCATCGACTCCGAGGCCCTGCACGAGGTCAAGGAGCGCTACTTCACGACCATGGCGGCGCAGATCACGCGCCATGGCGGCAAGATCGAGAAGTACATCGGCGACGCCATCATGGCCGTGTTCGGGCTGCCGCGCGCGCACGAGGACGATGCCCTGCGCGCCGTGCGTGCGGCACACGGCATGCAGAACGCGCTGGAGCAGCTCAACGTCGACCTGATGGAGCGCTACGGTGTGACGCTGGCCAACCGCACCGGGGTCAACACCGGCGAGGTGGTGGTCAACGACGATCCCACGGCCGACCAGAAGCTGGCCACCGGCGACGCCGTCAACGTCACCGCGCGGCTGGAACAGGCCGCACCAGAGAACCAGATCTACCTTGGCGAGTCCACCTACCGGCTGGTACGCGACGCGGTCGAGGTCGAGGCCGTCGAGCCGCTCGAACTCAAGGGCAAGGCACAGAAGGTGCCGGCCTTCAAGCTTGTGTCGGTGCCGGGCCTGGACGGCCATGTGCGGCGCCATGACCGGGCGCTGGTCGGCCGCGACACCAATCTGGCGCAGCTGCAGCAGGTCTTTGCCGAGGTCTGCAGCCAGCGCGTGGCGCGCACCGTCACACTGCTGGGCGACGCCGGCTTCGGCAAGACCCGCCTGGTGCGCGAGGTGATAGAGCGTATCGCCACCGGTGCGCGCGTGCTGGCCGGCCGCTGCCTGCCCTACGGCGACGGCATCACCTTCTGGCCGCTGCTGACGATGGTGCGCGAAGCCGCCAGCATCGTCGACAGCGACACCCCCGACGTCGCCCGCGTCAAGCTCATGGCCACGGTGGGCGAGCGCGACGTCGCCCAGCGCCTGGCCAGCGCCGCCGGGCTGATCAAGGCCGCCTTCCCGCTTGGCGAGATCAACTGGGCGGCGCGAAAGTTCTTCGAGGGCTGGGCGGTGAACGGCCCGGTGATCGTCTTCGTCGACGACATCCACTGGGCCGAGCCCGGCATGCTGGACCTGCTGGAGCATGTGCAGCAGACCATCAGCGACGCGCCCGTGCTGATCCTGACCACCGCGCGCCAGGACCTGCTGGAGGACCGGCCGACCTGGTGCAGCCAGCCCGGCACCCTGCGGATGGAACTGCGGCCGCTGAACGACGAGGAAGCCGGCGTCATGGTTGGCAACCTGGTCGCACCGGCAACGCTGGCGCCGGACATGGTGCAGCGCATCGTGAAAGCCGCAGCAGGCAACGCGCTCTACGCAGAGCAGATGCTGTCGATGCTGATCGACAACGACTCGCTGCGCAGGGAAGGCGAGCAGTGGGTGCGCGCCGACGAGTCGGTCGAAATCGCGATGCCGCCGACCATCCACGCCCTGCTCGAGGCCCGGCTGGACAAGCTGGCACGCGCCGAGCGCGCCTCGGTCGAGCCTGCGGCGGTGATCGGGCTGGAGTTCGTGCAGTCGGCGCTGGCCTCGCTGGTGCCCGAGGCCGTGCGCGGGGCGCTGGGCAGCCATCTGGGGGCGCTGGCGAGCAAGCAGTTCATCAGCCCGGCTTCGGCCCACAGCGCGGACCCTCGCTTTCGTTTCTACAACTACCTGGTTCGAGACACCGTCTACAACGGACTGCTCAAGCGCGCCCGCGCCAACCTGCATCTGGAGTTCGTGCGCTGGGCCGACCGCGTCAACGCCGAGAGCGATCGCGGGCTTGAATATGAAGAGATCCTCGGCTACCACCTGGAGCAGGCCTACCGCTACTTCGGTGAGTTGGGGCCACTGGGGCTGACGGGCGAAGAAATCGGCCGCGACGCGGCGAAGCGTTTGTCCTCCGCGGGCCGACGAGCTTCGGCACGAGGCGACGTGCATGCCGCGGCCAATCTGTATCGGCGAGCCATCGCGCTCTACACCCCGGACGACCTCCAACGGCTGGAGCTTTTGCCGTCCCTGGGCGAGGCGCTGACCGGCGTGGGCGACTTCGCCGGTGCAAAGGCGGCACTCGAAGATGCGGTTTCGAGAGCCGACGCTGGCGGCAATGTGCGGGTCTTGTACGCGGCCAGGCTCAACCTGATGCTGGTGCGCTTGTTCAGCGGCGACCAGAAGGGTGCCTGGAGCGAGCAGGCCCTGGAACTGGCCACCGAGTCGATCCCGGCGCTGGAGTTCGAGGACGCGCACAAGGAGCTGGCCATCGCGTGGCGGCTCATCGTCCTTGTGCACGGTATCGCGGGTCGCTACAGCCTGGTGGCAGGGGCGGTACAGAAATCAATCGCCCACGCCAAACGCGCGCGGAACCAAACCCTGATCTCGCGAAACGGGGTCGTGCTGGCCGTCAGCGCCGTGCTCGGGCCCATGCCTGTTCCGGAAGCCATCGCGCAGTGCGAGCAACTCGTGACTGACAGCCAAAGCGATCGCCAGGTCGAAGCCATTGCCCTGTGCGCCCTGGCACAACTGAGGGCGATGCAGGGCGAGTTGGAAGTCGCACGCCTGCTGTACCGCAAGGGCCGGGAACAGTTGCGCGACCTGGGCAAGGGCATTCAGGCGGCGTCGACAGGAATTTATCTCGCCCGCGTCGAACTCCACGGCGGCGACTTGGCGCTTGCCGAACATGAGTTGCGCGCGGACTACGCCTACCTCGCCAGCAAGCGCGAGACCTACTTCTTGTCGACGATGGCGGCCTTGCTGGCGCGGCTGGTGCGCGACCAGGGCCGTGAGGCCGAGGCGCTGGAACTCACCGTGGCGGCTGAAAAGGCCACCTCTGACGACGACCTGGAGTCAGGCGCCCTGTGGCGCATGGTGCGCGCGCCTATGCTGGCCCGCGCCGCCCCCGGCCCCGAAGCCGAAGACATGGCGCGCAAAGCCGTAGAACTGGCCCGACGCACCGAGGCTCCGGGCCTTCTGGCCGATGCGCTCGTCGAACTAGCCCGCGTGTTGAAATCCGTCGGCCAAGTCACGCAGGCATTCGATCAGCTGAACGAGGCTCTGGCCCTGTACAGATCAAAGTGCGACAAGGTGTCGGCGAAATCAGCCGACGCGCTGGGCGAGCAGTGGCGCCGAGAGTAGCTCGGCTCCACCGGCCCATCGAGTCAACCACCTGAATCAGTGCCCTGGCGTCTGCAGGCGCGGGGCGCCTCGGCGACGTCGGTTCACTCGTTCAGGCATCACCGATGCTGAAGCTCCCGTTCCTGTAGTTCAGGAACTCAATCTCAATGTCGCCATTGCGATCCGGATCTTTCGGGTCCTTGATCCGTACCGCGCTATTGATACATGGCATGCCGTTGGTGAGTGGCACACCTGCTGCCGGGCAGTTGCCTACCACGGCCCCATCGTACTTAACAATCACTTCCTGGGGCTTTAACCTTTGCGGAAGGATGCTCTGATCGATGCTGATCGTGATTGACAGCTTGTCCGCAAAGATGACCGTGGCGTTAGCCCCGTCTTTGATCGTCAGATTGAGCACATAGCACTTCCCCGTACTCAACACCGAATTGATGCAACCCGACCCCGCCGACACCTCGGTCTCGACGATCTCGGTGGTCACATAGCTGCTGAAGGCGGGCACCGTGACGCTGGTTCCCAACACGTCGCTGCCAGAGGCGATGCCGCCGTTGCCCGAGAACAGCTTGCCCCCCGACTTCGGGAGCACCGACTTGATCCTGCCGGCGACCGTTGTCCCGAGCGTGACCAGGGCCGGCCCGTTCCAGGCGACAGCATTGTTCGTATTGCCCGCGCCGTCGCTCTGTTCAGCGTAGAGCGTGGTTCCGGTCAAGGTCACCGAATCGGTGAGGTCACCGTCGGCGACGCCGTTCACCTCCTTCTTGGGTGCCTTGAAGAACACTTGGAAGACTTTGGCTCCAGACCCCTGGCGCAGTGTGCCGACAAAGCAGGTCAGCCGCACGCGGTTGGGGCTGGCCAGCGTTTGCGCGGAACAGGCGCTATCCGAGTTCGCGGAGTCGAACACGAGCGTTGACACTTCGGCTGGGTCGGTGATCGTGAGCTCGCCCACCAGTAGTACGTTGTTGGTGGTGTTCGTACCGGAGTAGCTTGTCGTCAGCTCATAGCCGATGTAGGTCACCAGGGGAACGCCCCTGCTGGATATCGACGAGTAAGTCACCTCGGTCGAGAGAGCTTTGACGTCGGTTTTCAACACCCCAGCGACGCCGGCTGACACCAGCCCGGGAGACGCCGCGGCCAGGGACACCGCCAACAGGCGGGATGCGCCGACGCGTCGGGCGCGAAAGAGCATGTTCGAGAACATCAGTTGCATGGCAATCTCCAGTGATTGAGTGATTGAGCTGGGCGCAGCCAAGAGATGCGAGCGTACACGCTTGGTAACACGACACCTCTTGTACCAGACTCACTGGCCGCGCGCGCCCCCCAGTTTGGGGGACGCTGCACAAGGCTGGCGTCGCCGGGCGGGCCAGATCGGCCGCAGCCCGGGCATCGAAGCGCTCTCCAGCGCAGACATCATCGGGTGCGCGGGGCTGTCCCGGTCGTGTGCCCGGGGTACGTCGACACGCCGCTGACCGAGCAGAACGACTACCGCATGCCGGGCTTGATCAGCGCCGACGAAGCAGCGCTGCACATCGTGCAGGGCTGGCAGACGGGCCGCTTTGCCATGCACTTCCCCAAACGCTTCACGCTGTGGGTGCGCGCCTTGAGCCACCTCGCGCCGAGCGTCTACTTTCGCGCCGTGCGCGCCGTCACCGGGCTTTGAAGGCACGGCCATGACACAGCATGTCGACCCCCGAGTGCAGCGCGTGATCGAGCTTTTCGAGACGCTACGCGAGGCTGACATTGCGCGCCTCGACGCGTTCTACCAATCGACCGCACGCTTCAAAGACCCGTTCAACGACGTCGTAGGCGTGCCTGCCATCCAGGCCGTCTTTCGCCACATGTTCAAGGCCCTGGACGGCCCGCGCTTCGTCATCACCGAAGCCATCGCCCAAGGCAACTAGGCGATGCTGACCTGGGACTTTCACTTCCGCATGCGCCGCTTCTCGACCCAGCCACAGGTCATTCGCGGCAGCACCCACTTGCGTTTTTCCCGCGACGGGCGCATCAGCCTGCACCGCGACTACTGGGACGCGGCCGAAG
>JANMMH010000167.1:0-1949 GCA_031373055.1 Rubrivivax sp.
CCGGCATCCAGCCTGGTGAAGGCCTGTACTTCGACAAGGACTCGCGCGTGCTCGTGAACACGCCGCGCTTTGTGCGCGCGTTTGAGCTCGCGCGCCAAGTGCGCGTGAACAAGCTCGACGCGCGTGTCTTGACCTGGTCCAACGAATGGAGCGAAGGCTTCAAGCGCGGCACACTGGCCACGCAGATGTCGGGCGCCTGGCTCGCCGGGCACTTGAACAACTGGCTGGCGCCTCGCACCGCCGGCCTGTGGCGCGCGGCGCAGCTGCCCGAGGGCTCGTTTGCGGCCTACGGCGGCACCTTCTTCGCCATTGCTCGCGGCGCACCGGCGGCGAACAAGGCGCTGGCCTGGGAGTTCATCCGCATGCTCACGCTGCAGCGCGACATGCAGCTCGCAGCCTTCAAAACGCAAGACGCCTTCCCGGCCCTGCTGAGCAGCCACGACGACGACTTCTTCACCCAGCCGCTGCCCTTCCTGGGTGGCCAGTCGGCGCGGCTTTTGTGGCGTGACGCGGCACGGCGCATCACCGCCGTGCAGGTGCACAAGCAAGACGCCTTTGCCGGCGAGGTGATCGACACCGAACTCGACAAGGTGCTCGATCAGGGCAAAAGCATCACCGTGGCGCTGGTCGACGCCGAGCGCTTGCTCGCGCGCCGCGCGCTGCGCTAGGGCCGGGGCTGAGGCTAACGATGAAGTTACCTGCCATGTTGCGACTGTCGCCGGCCTGGGCTCCCTATGCCTTGCTCAGCCCCTTCGTCGTGCTCTTCCTCGTGTTCGGCATGTTCCCGCTGGCCTTTTCGCTCTACCTCGCGTTCCAGACCTGGGAACCGACAAGCGGCCTGACGGCCATGGCCTTTGTCGGCCTGGACAACTTTGCCTTCGCGCTGCAAGACGAATGGTTCTGGAAGTCGCTGAAGAACACGGCCTGGCTGGCGGTGGCCTCGGGCGTGCCGCAGCACCTGGTGGCCATACCGCTGGCGGTGTTCATCCACACCTCGTTCAAGACGCTGCGCAATGGCGTCGTCGGCGTGTACTTCCTGCCCTACATCACGTCCACGGTGGCCATTGCCATCATGTTCAGCTCGCTGTTTTCCACCGACTTTGGCGTCATCAACAGCGGCCTAAACGCACTCTTCGGCGCCGAGCCGATTGACTGGCTGGGCCGGGCCGAGAACATCAAGCCGGCCATCGCCATGATCGTGTTCTGGCGCTATGTCGGCTTCAACGTGGTGCTCTACCTGGCCGCGCTGCAGACCATTCCGAAGGACCTGTACGAGGCCGCGACGATGGACGGCGCCGGCCGCATGCAGCAGTTTTTCTACATCACGCTGCCGAGCTTGAAGCCGATGATCTTCTTCGGCGTCACGCTCAGCGTCATCGGTGGTTTGCAGCTCTTTGAGGAGCCGTTCATCCTCACCCCCGGCGGGCGCGGCGGCTCCGACCAGTCGGGCATGACGACGGCGATCTACCTCTACCGCATGGCCTTCGACTTCAACGACTTCGGCGCGGCCAGCGCCATGTCATGGCTGCTGTTTTTCGTCGTCGTGGTGTTGACCTGGCTCACCAACCGGGCGTTTCGCCCACGTGGTGGTTGAGGCCCCATGAATACAGACCGCCTTGCACCCTGGGCCGCCTACCTCGTCGTCGGCGTGGGCGCGCTGATCATGCTGGCGCCGTTTTATTTCATGATCGACTTCGCCACCCAATCGCGCTCCGAGATCTTCAGCCTGCCCCCACCCATGTGGTTCGGCGACGATGCGCTGGCCAACCTGAAGATCCTGACCGAGCGCATTCCTTTTTGGCGCAACCTCGGCTGGAGCCTCTACGTCGCACTCGCCTCGACCGCGCTGACGCTGCTCTTTTGCTCGATGGGCGGCTACGCCTTTGCGCTCTTCGAGTTCCGCTTCAAGAACGCGCTCTTCGCGTTCGTGATGGGCACCATGCTGCTGC